>NZ_JAZNAN010000063.1:0-6371 GCF_045586545.1 Methanobrevibacter sp. | reverse complement strand
ATATATACTAATTAAAAACATAACTTAAATCATTAATAAATAAATTTTAATTAAATGAAGGTTTGATAATATGGTTAGGTTTTCACAAACTCTTGGGGATAAGCAATCAAATAATAAAGAAAATCCATATGAAAAAGTCAGGGAGAATACTCATTATTATGCTGATGAGGAAAGGCAGCCTTATGTAGTCAAAGCTGATGATAGGTTTTACAGCCAGCCTCCTAGACAACCTCAAGTTCAAAGGCCAATGTATCAACAGGATAATTTCTATGCTCAGCCTCAAAGAGAGGAAATCGAAGAAATTATCTTTGAAAAGCCAGCAATTGAAAGAGAATCTATCAAACCGGATTATTCAAAACCAGAGCTTGATTTCCCTAAAGACCAGAATATCCAATTCGGTGTTGAATATGCGCCTAACTCAAAACCTCCGGTCATTGGTAGCAACTACACAATAAGGTCCAATTCAATCATCTACAATGACGTGGTTATTGGGAACAATTTCAGAACAGGACACAATGTTGTCATTCGTGAAAACACCAACATTGGGGATGACGTATTGATTGGAACCAACACAGTCATTGAAGGGGACGTAATCATTGGAAATGACGTCAGCATTCAGTCCAACGTATATATTCCAACCAACTCTGTAATTGAGGATAACGTCTTTATCGGACCTTGCGCTTGTTTTACAAATGACAAATATCCTGTAAGAATCAATTATGAACTTCAAGGACCTAGAATCAGGCGTGGAGCTTCAATTGGAGGTAACACAACATTCCTGTCAAATGTTGAAATTGGTGAAGGTTCAATTGTTGCTGCCGGAGCTATTGTAATACATTCCGTTCCGCCATTCTATCTGGCAATCGGAACTCCTGCACGTATCAAACCGCTTCCTGATCATTTAAAAGTTCCTAATAGATTCTAATAATTCAAAAGGAGATTATATTATGGCTCAATATAAATGCAAGATTTGTGGATATGTTATTGATGAAGATAATTATGAAGAAGGCTTAAACATTCCAGCCGGAACCAAATTTGAAGATTTGCCTTCCTCTTTCAAGTGCCCTAAATGCAGAATGCCAAAAGCAATGTTTGAAAAAATTTAAATAATTATATATATTACAATTAATTAAAATAATATTAATTAAATTTTAATAAAAATTTAAGGAGATTGTTAAAAATGGCAAAATTTAAATGTAAACTTTGCGGATACACAACTGAAGAATTTGAAGAACTCCCAGAAGACTTTAAATGTCCTATGTGCGGTGCAACCGCTGACATGTTCGAAAAAGTAGAATAGGTGTTTTTAATGGCTTACGTTTGTAAAGTATGTGGTTTCGTCTTAGAAGAAGATGAATTACCAGAAGATTACACCTGTCCTGTTTGTGGTGTACCTGCAGCAAATTTTGAAGAACAATAAGTTCTTCATTTCTTTATTTTTCTAAAAATTGCTTATTTTTAAAACTAGTATTTATTTTTCCAGAGTATTTTTCAAATATCTTTAAAATATCTCTATTATCCTTTGATACGATGTCATAGCTTACCTTATCTGAATACTCTTTATCGATAACTTCCAGATTGTTGTTTCTGACTTCTGCATCTGCGGTTTTTATTTCTGAGTATTCAAAAGTTATGGTATAAATTTCATATTCTTCGATTTCAAGTATTTCCGCTTCGCCGAGGGCATCCATAACGGATTTGGAATATGCCCTTACAAGACCTCCGGCACCTAATTTAATGCCTCCAAAGTATCTTGTAACAACTGCTGTGACATTGTGAAGTTCATTTTTACGCAAAACATTAATCATTGGTTTGCCTGCGGTTCCACCAGGCTCGCCATCGTCGTCAAAGCCTTCCCCGTCACTTACAATATAGGCTGTACAGTTATGTGTAGCATCACTATATTGCTGGTTTAGTTTTTGAATTATCTCTTTTGATTCCGCCTTTGTTTTTGTCGGAAACAAAGAACAGATGAATTGGGATTTTTTCACATTTATTTCGCTTTGAACTGCTTTTTTGATTGTTTTCATAGTATCAATATCTTTATATATTTAATAATACATATTATTGTTAGTAAATTTTATAGGTGTTAATCATGTCAAGTCGATCCGCTACCGTTTTGGTAATTTTTGTTGTTGCAATCATAGCTTTTTGTTTTGCTAGCGTTTTTGCAGCTATGACAGGACCAATATCAATTTTACCTAATGGAACTGATTCAGGAGGAATATTGGATGACCTTTCAGCTATTACAAATGATTCTGGAGACGGTAATAGCTATGGATATCAAGATTATAATGACTATTCAAGCAGCGATTCTTCTTCCTCTTACGATGATTCCGATGTGGAAACCACAGTTGATGATTCTGATTCGTCAGATGATGAGTCATCAGGAGATGTAGTGGAGACTATAACTAGTCCGCCAGTTGAGGAGCCTGAGATAGAAACAATATCCGGCTAAACTCTTTTTTTTTAAAAGTCGAGCAACTTTTCAATATCGAATATCACTGTATTGATGGCTAGATTAAATAATCTATTTCCGTATTCTTCATCCACATAGACGCCGTTTTCTTCAACGTCACGGGCTCCCTCTTCAATGTTCGGGTCGTCACGGCGTGCCTGGCTGAATCCATACAGGCCTACTTCTTCATATTCATCAACATTAGCCTGATTTTCGATTTCATTCTCATTAAGAATTCCTAAAACCTTTGCCATTGACAGTTCACCGCTGCCTCCATGAGGGCCTTCTGATGAAATTACTTTGTTGTTAAATGTAATTGATAAACCGGTTTTGTCTTCAATATCCCATAATTCGGTCATAAGAGGAATATTTCCGCCATGAGCATTAACGATAACTACTTTTTCTATGTCTAAAAATTCCTTTGCGGAATTAAGCGTATCAATTACATTTTCTTTCAATACGTCTAGAGAAACATGGATTCCATGGTCGATTGTATCCAATTCATAAGCGGGAAATATGATTCCTAAGAATTTGGCGCCTGTTTTGAGGGATGCCTGAAATGCGATATGAGCTCCGATTTTTGCATCGGTGTCTATTGGAAGTGCGGGGCCATGATTTTCCAAATGTGAACCGAGTGCAATTATTCCAATTTTGTGAACGCCGGGGTCTCTGATTTTTCCTGCCCTATATCTTAGTTCTGCCATACTATCTCCTCATATTTCAAAGTTCCAGATGTCGTCACCGACATAATGTTTTGTTTCAACGGCTTTTCCTGAATCATTTGCAACCATTTCTTCACCGCTGATTAAGCTTACTCCAATAGCCAGTGGTTTTCCATGGGTTTCATCAATTATCAAAACAATATCTCCAGGTTCCACACCTTCGGAGGTTGCTACAATTCCAGGACTCATTATATCTGCACCATTGCTCACGAATCTTATGGCTCCCATGTCCACGGTCACGGTTTTTGCTTCAATTTCATTTGCAAGGGCTGCTTTAAGTGTAGGGAACGGTTTGTCGTCAATTATTATAATATATGGCTCACCATCAACCAAAATGAATGAATTAGGTTCCGCTTCAAGTATTTCAACATTCTTTTTTCCCTGAAGTAAATTTCCATATTCTCCTAATTCAGATTTTATTTCTTTTATTTTCTTTTTTTTCAAGAAATTTCTTTTTTTAACTTTTATAGCCATGTTAACCCCAATAATATTTTAATGATTAATATTTTAAATTTAGAATAAATAAATTTATTTATTTTTTATTTTAATTTTTCTTGCGGAGTATTTCCCGTTTCTTGAAAAGACATGCCTGCAGTCAATGTTTTCACCGAAATCCGCCATATCTAATGGTGGATCTTTTTTAGCATATTGTGTTATTGTATGGGCATTATTGTTAATCAGCTTGTTAATGGTCAAATCTATTATTTCAATTTCTTTTGGACTGAATTTGCAGTTTGGGATGATTGTGGGGTAGTATCTGTGAATTATCCTATTGTAATATGATTCCTTTCTTAAAAACAGCTGGTCTTTAGCTATCAACTCTTCAGTAATCTCTTGAAAATGTTTCGGTTTTATCCCCTTTTTTGATTTAATGTAAGTCTCTTCGGTAAATAGATTGCCGTAAAGCTCGAAATAGTTGAAATCAATAAAATAAAGTATTGTCGATAGGAGCGTTTTTCCCAGATTAGGTTTCATGTAGCCTTTAACCAGAATGTACATTATCAAATCAATATATTTCTCACGGTTAAATTCCATATTATCACGGTGATGGTTGGGTAGAAATATTTTTGTAGTAGTTTGAATTTAAGTACAGTGTGAGAGAGCATTTGGTAAGAAATAATGAGTTAATATCTATATTGATGTTAATTTTTCTACTATTTTTGCCTAAAATAAGGCAACATTTATATACTAGGTTATTTATAATTAATAGTATTAGTTTTAATTAGGTTTTGTCTTATCTTAACTTGATTATATTATGTCTAATAACGAGTAATCAATACTCAATTCATATTAAAAAACTAAAATTTGTAATAATATAAGGTGATATAATGAGCGGACAAAATGTTCAAAGACCACTTGACGCATTAGGAAAATCTGTGGATGCTCCAGTTTTAATAAAACTCAAAGGAGATCGTGAATTTAGAGGTATACTTAAGAGCTTTGATTTGCATATGAATTTAGTTCTTAATGATGCAGAAGAGTTACAAGACGGAGAAGTAACAAAAAGACTCGGTGTTGTGCTCATTAGAGGAGACAATATTGTTTATATTTCACCATAAGTATTATTCAATACTTTTCTAGATTACATTTTTACGATAGATTAAGGAGGTGTATCGATGTCAAAGGGAACTCCATCAATGGGTAAAAAGAATAAAAAGACCCATATCAGATGCAGAAGATGTGGTAAAAACACTTACCATATACGTAAAAAAGTCTGTGCTTCCTGTGGATTCGGAAAATCCAAAAAACTCAGAAGGTACAGCTGGCAAAATAAAAAACCAACTACTAGGCAAAGACTGGTATAAGTTGGCAAAATTGTGAAGATTATTTAATAATCTTCTTCAAACTACTTTTTTTAACCATTACTTCATTAAAACATGCTTTTTTTAGATAACTTTATATAAGAATTTAAATTATATTAGATTTAATCATGACTGAATTTTTAGGAGCCAAACTATGACTGAATTAAAAGATATAGCTCAAGAACATGAAGTTGATTTGGAAAATTGCGTTGTTTTCATAAGAGGCAACGATGACATACTGACTGTAGACATTTCCAATGCAGGAATCAGGCAGAGAAGCGATGATACTATGGGATTCACTTTTTCAATTTCTCCAAAACAGGCATTGGCACTTGAAGAATACTTCAACAAATTTGCAACCGGTGAAAAGTTCTACTTTGACATTTCACAGACCGGTTACAGGCCTGTTTACTATAGGGGATTGTCTCCAATTACCAAGGAAGTAAGTCCTGAATATCATCCGAAATTCAACATTACATTGTTTGCCCAAAAGGCCATTGTTGAACCTGAGGATTCCTATTTTGAACCGGCATGTTCATGCTGTGAATTCTGCCACATAGGATAGTGTTAAAATGTTAGATTCTGAGTTTTCAAACAAGATTGTAATTTCAAAAAATAGAAAAGGTGAAAGCATAGAGCTTGATCAAAGAAGGGTTCAAATCCGTGAAAACGAAAACGGTCTGATGGCCATAAGTTATGTCGCTCCGGTTTTTGAAGCTATGGATATAGAGAACTTTTTTGATGAGGTTATTTCCTCTGAGAAATTGACCATGGATATCGGAGGTACCGGAAAGTTCAAGGTAAGCTATAGGGGAATAGTTGAAGGAAAAGGAAAGAGCCTTCCTCAAAACATTGACCACAAAATCATTCTTCTGCAGGAACCTACATGTCTTGATTATAGGGAAAATGTTCAGCATAAGAAGGTTTCAAAATTTAGGAAAGGTTATACCTTATCCTAATTTTTAAATTTCGTCCTCAACGGCTTCCCACAAGTCAACTGCCCAGCCCTGGCTGGCATCAATTACCATGTCAAGCAGCCTTACTTTACCGTCACTGAAACGGAACAGTCTGTAGTCCTGTTGAGGTTTTTTGGCGCTGCCTTCCTTATTGCAGTCCAGATATATTCCTTCATCGTAATCTGCTTCAAAGTTTCCTGCCTGAACAAAGTCTCCGACAAGTGAGTATCCGTTTCTAACGCTTTTGTCAAGTTCCTCTACTGTTTTCAGCCATCCGCCCTGTGCTCTGAATTTTATATCTGGGTCGATTTTTGTTATTTCTTCTTGCCAGTTAATTATCATATTACCAAATCCTTTTTAATGTTAGTTTGACTTGGAGGGTATTTAAAAAAAGAGTGAGAGAGCATTTGTAAAGAAATATTTATAACTATTG
>NZ_JAZNAN010000062.1:0-15337 GCF_045586545.1 Methanobrevibacter sp. | reverse complement strand
CAATTAAAAATAAACTTTTTATTACGTTTAGGTTAACCTAATTATTTTTATTTTAAGTCGGTTGAACCATAAACTAAAATGATTTTTTTAAGTGGAGATGTTATTGAGATTGAATTCTTAATATATTTTCTCTATGAATATAAATATATGGGAGAAATGGTTAATGGAAGAATTAATTGTAGGATTAGCAGGAAACCCGAATGTGGGTAAAACTACAGTTTTTAATCGATTAACTGGTATGCGTCAACATGTGGGTAACTGGCCCGGAAAGACTGTTGAAAGAGCAGAGGGTCATTTTAAACATGGAAGCTATGAATATGATGTTATCGATTTGCCTGGTAATTATGCATTAAGTGCTCATTCTATGGAGGAAATCGTTTCAAGAGATTTCATTGTAGATGATGACTCTGATGTAATTATCAATGTAGTTGATGCAGCTAATCTGGAACGTAATTTATACTTAACAGTTCAAATGATGGAATTGGGTGCTAATTTAGTAATGGCACTTAACATGAACGATTTTGCTAAGAAAAAGGAACACATCATTGACATAGATTTAATGAGTGAACTTTTAGGTTTCCCTGTTATTGAAGTAAACGCTAAAAATGGGGATGGATTTGAGGAATTACTAACAGCAGTTGAAAAAGCGGCTGCAAATCCAATAGACACCAGTGAAAAACTATCATATGGTAATGATATCAAGGGTCACTTAATGGATTTGCAATCATTAATCGAACAAGATTCTAATTTATTAGATGTTCCTTCTGTTTGGACTGCAATAAAATTATTAGAAAAAGACACTATTGTTATTGAAAAGGTACAGGGATCTCCGAAAAGTTCCCAAATATTTGCTGAAGTTGACAAAGTCAGCACACATCTTCGTGATGTTTATAGTGAAGGGCCGGAAGAAGTTATTGCTAATGCAAGATATGCATTTATTGGTGGATTAATGGCTGAAGCTGTTAAAAGACCGGCTGTTGAAAAAGAATCTACAACTGATAAAATTGATAAGATTGTAACTAACAGACTTTTAGCACCATTCATATTTATTATTATCATGTATGTAATGTTCCAATTAACATTTACTATTGGGGCTCCTTTCCAGGATATGATTGATGAAGCGTTCGGTGCATTGGCTGCATGGGTAGCCACTTTCCTTGGTGAAGGTTTATTATCATCATTAATCTGTGACGGTATCATTGGAGGAGTAGGTGGTGTTCTTACTTTCTTACCGATTATTATTCTAATGTTCTTGTTCTTAAGTATTTTAGAAGACTGTGGTTACCTTGCAAGAGCAGCATTCACTTTAGATATAGTTATGCATAAGATTGTTGGTCTTCACGGAAAAGCATTCATTCCTATGATTTTAGGATTTGGTTGTGGTGTACCTGCTATTATGGCAACAAGAACCATGGAAAATGAAGGGGACCGTATGCTTGCTATGATGCTTGTTCCATTCATGTCCTGTACTGCAAGATTGCCAATCTATGGTATTTTCATAGCAGCATTTTTCACAGAAAATCAGGGATTAATGCTAGTTTTAATTTATGTGCTGGGTATTGTTGTGGCACTTATCGTTGCTGCCATCCTCAAAAGAACAATGTTTAAAGGATTATCAACTCCATTTGTAATGGAATTGCCAACTTATAAAGTGCCGTCTGTTAAAGGTATATTATTACACACCTGGGAAAAAGTAAAAGGGTTCTTAAGAAAAGCAGGTACTATCATTCTTGCCTGTTCAATCGTATTATGGATTTTGCAAAACATCTTCCCATGGGGAGGAACAGACCCTCAAATGAGTCTTTTAGGTATGATCGGTACTGTAATTGCACCTATATTTGCTCCATTAGGATTTGGAACCTGGCAAGCTGCCGTAGCTATTATTGCAGGTTTAGCCGCTAAAGAAGTAGTGGTTGCAACCTTCGGTACATTAGCAGGTATGGAAGAGGATGATGAAGAAGGAATTACCAGTTTGGTGCATGATACTTTCACTCCATTGTCTGCATTTTCATTCATGGCTTTCACATTGCTTTACACTCCTTGTTTTGCAGCCATCGGTGCAATCAAACAGGAAACCAACAGTTACAAATGGGCATTGACCATGTGTGCAATTACTTTAATAACTGCATATGTTGTTTCATTCTTGATTTACAATGTTGGTCTGTTAGCAGGATTTGGATAGTGATAGAATGCGCAGTAAAAGTGGAATTAAAGGTGTAAAAATTCCTAAAAAAGATGATGATTAGTTTTTTCTAATTCTCATTTTTTTTAATTTTTTTTAGATTTTTAGTCATAACTAAATATTTATATACTTGGTAATACATACTATAATTAACGAATTTTAGTATGCCTAAAAAATTATTTTGATTGGTGATATTATGAAAACCTTAAAAGATACAAAACCTGGTGAAACAGTAACTTTGGTCAAATATCACGATACTGGTGATGTTGACTTAAGAAGACATTTATTGGGTATGGGTTTTGTTAAAGGAGCAAAAATTACTGTTAAGAAAGTTGCTACTTTAGGAGATCCTATTGAAATGTCTGTAAAAGGATATGATGTTTGTCTTCGTAAAGAAGAAGCTGAAAACATTGAAGTAGAATAACTTCAATTTTTTCATTTATTTTTTTTAAACTAATTTTATTAACGGTGTTATTTTATGAAATGTAGAATGTGCGGTTTTGAATTTGATGAAAACAAATTGGAAAACCGGGGATGTTCTAGTTGTGGAAAGCACGGGTGCAATAGTATTCATTGCCCTAACTGTGGTTTTGCTAACTCTCCAGAATTAGATCAGGAGTTTGAGTTTATCAATAAACTTAAAAATAAAATTAAAAATAGAAAAGCTACAAATTAATTATTTTTAGCTTTTAATATTTCTTCAACCGCTTCGTCAATATCTATTTTTTCAGTATCAACGTCTAATCCGTTTTGTTTTAATTTATGTAATATTTCAGTTGTTACCGGCGCTTTTAGGTGAGCTTTCTTTAACAATTCTTTATCGGAAAATATTTGATGCTTATCTCCTTCAGCTATTATTTCGCCCTGATATAAAACGAATATTTTGTCTGCAAATTGATTGACCATCTCTATGTCGTGTGATGAGATAACAATGCTCATTCCTTCTTCATTGAGATTATTCAATATATTCAATACTTTGTCAACACCTTCAGGGTCGAGACCGGCTGTTGGTTCATCAAGTATCATTATGTCAGGTCTCATAGCAATAATTCCGGCAATGGCCACTCTTTTTTGCTGACCTCCACTTAAATGGTGAGGAGTTTTTTCTTCAAATCCGGACATGCCCACCATTTCCAGTGATTCTTTGATTCTTCTTTCAACCTCATCATAGTCAAGACCTAAATTCATCGGTCCAAAGGCAACGTCCTCTTTAACGGTTGGTGCGAATAGTTGGTCATTTGGATCTTGGAATACAATACCTACTTTTTGTCTTACTTTAAGTAGTTCTTCACGTTCAAATATGATTTTTTCACCATCAATTTCAACGTGTCCTGAGGTAGGCTCATTTAAACCATTAAAATGGGAAAATAAAGTAGATTTACCTGCACCATTAGGTCCCATAATAGCTATTTTTTCTCCTTTTTTAATTTTGATATTAACATTTTTTAAAGCTTGAGTACCATCGTGGTATGTATAAGATAAATTTTTTGTTTCTAAATGAATATTCTCCATTTTTTCACCTAATTAATTCCTAAATTTTGTCCAATATAACCTAATTGTCCGCCATATTTAAATAATATGATTTCCAGTATAATAACAATTATTATGATTGTGAATAAATAAATATAATCGCTTTTTTCAGGGGATTTTTTCTCATTAAACATTTCAGACGCATCTGAGAATCCTCTACTTACCATACTTTTATGAACTCTCTCCCCTTGTTCATATGCTTTTAAAAACATCATTCCTATAGTGTAGCCTACTTGTTTTACCCTCCATTTATAGGGGGTTGTGTTTCCATGGATAGTAAAATTTCTTGATTTTTGGGATTTTCTGATTGCTGCAAGTTCATCAACGAATAAGAATAAGAATCTCACCATGATTGATAAAATCATTGCTAAATCTCTTGGCATTTTTAATTTTCTAAAGGAACTTGCCATTTCCTGTAGGGGTGTTGTTGATGAGTATATGATGATTGCAGTTAGACAGACAATCATACGGGTGAATAATAAAATTCCCCAATTTAGGCCAACATCGGTAATGTGCAACCATGAATAACTCCAGATAATATTTCCGGGTTGGATAAATGGTTGAAATATGATAACTGCTCCACCAAATGGAAGCAACATTAATAAACGCTTAAATGAATCAATATATGATAATTTAGCTATTTTTAAGATAACCAATAACATTATCTCCAGCATTATTGGTATAAAAAGTTCCTGTGAGACAACACAAACTACGATAATAAAAATTGTTGAGATTAATTTTATTCTTCCTTCCAAGTTATGAATTGGACTATCCATTGAAGCTAAATCATCAAATCTAATTATTTGTGTTATGTCTACCATGTCAATTCCTAGTATAATATTAAAAATTAGTAATATATTATTATTTCCTTATTCCGATTTTATCATTTTTCAATTATTTTTTTTTAAAAAAAAGAAAAATAGAAATTAAATAATTAATTTCTATCTGCGTTTTACGATTTCAGCAACAGCATATCCTAATCCTAAGGTTGCAAGTGCACCTATTACCAGCGCAACGATTTGTAAACCTTGGTTATCAGGATCATCTGCAAATGCATAGTCTGGGAAGATTGCATCAGGAATTCCATTAATTTCTTCAATAGCGAAATCCTCTGCAAGTCCAGAATCTTCTGCAGATTTTTCAAGTCCGTCCGGATCGCCAGATGCAATATATGGTGAAAGACAACAAATGATGATACAAATGACTACTGCTACAACAATTAAATATGTATCTTTTTTATCCATTTTATGCATCTCCTTCAATTTGTTCGACTTTTTCATTATTCCAGGCAAGTAAATCAGGTCTGAATTTGTCTAATGCAGCAAGAACGATTACGGTTAATACTGCTTCGATTATTCCAATGAAGAAGTGGTATAATACCATTGATGGAATACCTACATTTGCTGGGAAAGTTCCAGCGATTGCCATTTCAATAGCACATGCTAATGCTGCAATTACAGTTGCTAACCATGCTGCGATACCGGCTGCAGGGTATTTTCCAACAATTCCTTCAAGGAATTTAAAGGTGTATAATCCGACACATCCTCCGATTATTGCCATATTCAATACATTTGCTCCTAAAGCAGTAATTCCTCCATCACCAAAGATTAATGCTTGGATGAGTAAAACCACTGTAAATACTATTACGGCAGCTTCTGGAGCTAAGAATACAATAGCTACTAATGCTCCACCAACCATGTGTCCACTGGTACCAAATGGAATTGGCATGTTCATGGACATGATTGCAAAGATACCGGCAGCGAGGACTGCTAAAAGAGGTATACGTTTTTCATCTAAGTTGGATCTTGCCCATTTCACTGAGAAGTATAATGCAACGATTAAAATCACATAGTATACTAAACATTGTGCAATAGGTATAAATCCGTCAGGTATATGCAATTACATTCCTCCATTTATATTTGAGTAATACTTTTTTGGTATTAGTTTATATACTGAGTATTACTAAATTCTATTTTTTCTAGTTATTTTTAGAAATATCAAGTAAATTGGGAGTTTTATTAATTATAATGGTTAATAAATCCTATTTTTGGCTTGACATTTAATATTTTAATTTAGTATATATATATAAAGGTTATTAAAGTAATACATATTAGTATTATTTGTTATTTTCAGTAATACTTTTTTTAAAAAATTAGATTAATTTCTTGATTTTACAAGGATTAAAGAATAAATAAAAATAGCTATTATGAAGTATAATAAAACTTGAATATCTAAAATCCCAGTTTCAACACCCAAAATTGTGTATGTTAAAATTAGGGAGTAAATTCCAATATAAAAATAATTTTTAGATTTCTGCATTATTTTAAAGCCAATGCCTAAAATGAATCCTAAAAGACACATCTCAATTAATACGCCGACCTTTCCGAAATCTACTACCATCTGGCCGATAAGTGTAGGAGTTATTGTAACTTCGCTTCTCCAGGCAATCAACTTCCCAACCATCATTCTTGGCCCCAAATCGCTTCCAGGAATGGAACTGGCTAAAAGATGTCCGTGTGTCAGTCCAAAGTTCCCTCCAAGGAAATCAAGTAAGTTTAATACATGCAATGTAAAATCTGCTCTAGATTGCAATGTGTATATGGGGCTGGTTGATGAAGTTATTGTCATCTCTCCAAGTGAGCGAAAATAACCAATTCCTATTATTGCACCTATACCAATTAAAGCACCAATTACAACTTCCCATAGTGAAACAATATTTCCATAGAAACCCATGATAATTATGATGAGAAATGCTGCAAGTAGTGGTGTCCTATAACCTAAAAGCAATAAAAATGCACAGTCAATAATTAGTAAAAATAGGAATCTGAATCTTGCATGTGAACGAGTGATTTTTGCATCTTGAAAATCTTTTAGATATGCGCTGGCTATTAAACAGGTACCGGGTATTATTAAAAATACGGGCATTGTCAGTATAGGTTTCAATAAATACCTAATTGATGGCTTTAAAAGAGGAATTCCTCCAACAGAAGCTATGCTTATGAAGAAGAAAACTATGCTCAATAATGTTAAGCAGAATCCAATAGAATAAATATCTTTTCTTTCAAATTGAATAATTTTCATGTCATTGTTCAGGAAATATTCTGGCAATATTGCAGATCCTATAAAAAATCCAAGAAATGCTATAATTAATGTAATGACCAAGCTTGTAGAGGGAGCGTTTAATGACAACAGTAAGAATAATGCAAATAACAAAAGAACAATTAATGGGTTGAAAATGTGATTTTTTAAAATCAGATTTTTATTTAGAAAGCTTAAAAAAGTTTCACTTGGATAAAATCTTTTGAAATAGCTATTCACCCATTGATTTTCAATAAATTCCAAAATAGAGAAAATAAATGTAAATAAAAATGATTCATGAATTTCATCACTAATTTTATTTATAATGGAAGCTAAACTTGAGTAAATTATGCTCATAGACTACACAACTTAAAATTTTCTGATTTTTTCAACTTCAAAGTTTTTGGATATTTCATTTAGTTGATTGTCATCACAATCATAAATTCTGATTGTGATTTCGTTAGTAACTGCATTAATATTGCCTAAAACAGAATCAGCATCTTTAAGATTATCTTTTGTAGCTTTTGTAATTATTAACTGATTTTCCATATCTGTTGTAGCAGTTTTTATGGAAGTTCTCTTGTCATCACTTTTAATTTTATTTTTTATCTCTTGAACATCTTTTGCATTAAGTGAATCTAATGATATTGTTGTTGAGAGTTCATAATCAACATTATCCGGCATTTTATCTGTTAATTCGCTTAATGATGAAATTTCTCTTGGTTTCAATGTTATTTCACATAGATTATCGTATTTTTCTCCATTGCACTCTAGGCTGATATGATCAATGTATATGTCTGCATCTGGAACGTTTCTATATAATCCGACTAAATAAGTTTTGTTGTTTGATTCTATAAGGAGTTTAACATCGTTTCCCCCATCGTCGTCTTCCCAGATAACAGTACCGTTTAAAGTTGTTCTATTTCCTGTTGTTGAATTAAACCCTTCAACATTGGCGGTAACGATATATCCATCTTTATAGTATTTAAGGTAAGTATCAGGTATTTTATTCACTGTTGATTCATCAAAAGCAGTTTTTTGTAGGTCATTCGAATCATCAGTTGTAATATGGATAAAAGCAAATATGATTGCACATATTACTAAAATTATGATAATATAATCAAGTAATGTAAATTTTAATTTCATGTTCAAACCTATTCTTCATATAAAGCTCCAACTGGGCAAACATCAACACATTCACCGCAATTATTGCATTTTGTCTCATCAATGATGATTGTATATGCTTTTCTTACAATGGCCTCTTCTAAGCATACATCAATACAATCTTCACAAACTCCACACTCTTCCATATCTACTTTCAATTAATACACCATCTTTGTTTTTTAAAAATATTAATTAATATTTAACTATCTTAATGTTTATATATTTTTTTAAATGAAAAATTGTTAGGTGCACCTAAAGTTTTAATAATTATGAATTCCATATAATTTTATAGGTGAATTTATGATTTTTAACAAATGCATTTCATTGATTTTATCTGCATTATTTCTCATATTTCTTTGTCTTTTATTCTCATCAGTCTCCGTGATGTTTTTAAAAGGAGGATTGCTTCCAATTATAGGGTTGTTCTTATTTGTAATATTCTATTTTATAACAAGGATGTTCTATAATTATTTAAGAAATGATGAGTATTATAAGAATACCAATAAAAGATCAAGCGACATGCCTGATGAGAAATATATTACTAAAGGAGAATTTGACTTAAAAAAATTACTTCTTGTTGTTTGGTTAATCGTGATTTTAGTATTAACTTCGCTTTCATTATGGTTATATTCATTTAATAATGGATTAGTCTGATTTTGCCAATTTTATACGAATTACCAAAACATTTATATATTGGGTTAATACAAATTACTATTATATGCATGGGTGCCCGAGCGGCCAAAGGGGAAGGACTTAAGATCCTTTGGCATAGGCCTTCGAGGGTTCGAATCCCTTCCCATGCACTATCTTATTATTTTTAGTTGATTTCTTGCCTTAGTGGCTCAGGTGGTAGAGCGCTACCTTGGTAAGGTAGAAGTCGGGGGTTCGAATCCCCCCTAAGGCTTTCAAACTATTTTTTTTATTAATTATATCATTTTTTTAAAAGGGTTAAAAATAAATATTATTAGGTAATATAATTTAATTTTAATTAAAAAGAGTCATTGGTGAAATTTTGAATTATAAAAAAATTGTATTGGTAGGATTTATTTCAGCATTTGTTGCGTTGTTGACTTCCATCATGGGAGTTGCAGGTACAGTTATAGGTTCAGTAATTTCATCTATGTTATATAATATGCTTACTGAAGCATTGGAAAAGCCTGTTGGTCAGGCAAAATTCAGTACAAATTTTGAATGGGAAATCGCATATGCATTTCCACTTATTGTAATCGCTTTAATTCAATTACTTTTAATTTTGGCTTTATTGTCTGAATGGGGTTTATTGCCATATACTTTCTTGAATGTCTTTTTATCTCTTCAGAGTCTTGCAGATAATAATTTATACAGACTTTTAGGGTTGGCTTTGTTGGTAATGAGTGTTTATCCTTTAGTTATAAAGCCGGACATAGTTAAAAAATCAGATGGGATAATCATTGCTTTTGTTGGTTTAATCTTTTTGGCACGTGGTTTCGTTGATGTTGAAAATAGAATCACAGATATTTATGATGCGGTATTTTTATATTTTGATTTCCCGATAGCAGTAATTGCTTTTATATTGCTATTTTTAGTAATATGCAATATATTTATTTCAGCCAGAAGATTTGAAAATGAATTTGATGTTATTAAACAGGAACAGGCTTCAACAAATAAAAATATTAAAAAGGTAAATCGTTCCGATAGTGATTATGAACAAAAGAGTCCTGTTAATCATCACATTGAGGGTAATAAGTCCAGACCTAATAAAAATTATGAGTCAAGTGTTAAATTTAAAAGTCACATAAATGATGAAAAATCTCAGACAGGAATAAATGAATCATCAGGAAATATTCATTTCGAATCAAATGACTTATTGGATGATTATAAAAAATAGTGAGCAATATGAGTAAAAAAGATAAAACATTAAAGGACATTTTAGATTTGATTTTATATGAAAATCCTTCTACACAGGACGAAATTGCAGAGAAGTTAGGAATTACTCGTCGTTATGTTACTCAATTATTGCAGCCTCTTGTTAAAGAAGGGACTGTCAAAAGAGCTTATATGATTGATTTAAAAAGCTATGAAGAGATTGCACAGTCATTAAGCGATTATGTGACTACTAAGAACAGCACTGGAAATGTTTTAATTAATGATATGCTGGCCAATATGGCAAGGCATGTCCATTCACAGCTTGAAGCCTCTTTTGAAGCAGTTTTAGAATTCGATGAAGATAAAGCCAATAAGGCTTTGGAAATGGACTATGTAACTAATAATATGGTTGAAAAAATCAGAACCTCAGTTGAGACTATTGTCAGCATAGACCAACATTCAGAAATTTCAAAATCACTCCTTTATAATGAAGTTGCCTATGATTTGGAACGTATTGGAGATTATTGCGGCCATATTGCAAAATTTGTAATTAATGATGTCTATGAAATAGATGATAATATCTTAAAGAAATTAAAGAAGATGTATGATGTTTCTCAAAAAATGATTCGTATATCAATGCTGGCGTTCATCAATGGCGAAACTAATTTAAAAGATGATTTAATGGAGTTGGAAGAGTCCATTCATATTCTTCAAGCCAAATCCATCAACATAATTGCAGAACAGATGGCAGAAAATTCTTTTGATGAAAAAGAGAGGTCCAATTATTTCATATATTTATTCAGGGTTATCAAGGCATTTGAGAGGATGGGAGATATTTCTGTTGAAATGATGGATGTAGCCATTGAATTCCATGAGAATATTCCAAGACCAACTACTCCACGTAGCTTCAGATAAAAAGAGAAAAAATAGATTAAATCAATCTAATTATCATATATTTTAGTTGTCGCATGCCTATCGGCCCAACATTGTATGCAAACGCCAATCGGAAGGCCTGCAGTATGGGTATGTGCTTTTAAGATTTTCACATCTAAAGTTGTTGTTTTCCCGCCAAGTCCCATTGGTCCAATTCCTGAAGCGTTAATTTCATTCAATATTTCTTCTTCAAGTTTTGCTATTTCAGGGTCAGGGTTTCTTTCTCCAACTTTTCCAAGCAACGCTTTTTTACCAAGTTTCAAACATAAATCTGAGGTTCCTCCAATTCCTACACCCACAACGGTTGGTGGGCATGGTTTTCCTTTTGCTTTTAAGACAGATTCGACTACAAACTCTTTTATGCCTTCAATTCCTTCAGCAGGAAGGGCCATTTTCATTGCGTTATTGTTTTCAGAACCAAATCCTTTCGGTAAAATTGTGATTTCAAGGTAATCTTCATCAATTAATTCAATATCTATTGGAGGAATGCAATCTCCAACGTTAATGTTAGTGTTTTCGCGTGTTAGGGGATCTACAATATTTGGCCTAATCGGAACTTCTTTTGTTGCCTTTTCAATTCCCTCTTCGATTCCTTCACGTAAATTTTCAACTTCAACATTGCCTAATTTGACAAAAACAACAGGCAAACCTGTATCCTGACACATTGGAATTCCTTTTTCCTCAGCAAGTTCGATATTTTTTAAGATCGCTTCAATATTTAATCTTGCAAGTTCATGTTCCTCTATGTCAAGCGCATCCTCAAGTGATTTTTTAACATCATCACCAAGGACAATAACGGCCTTCTTGTAAAGTTCATAAACAGTATCTCTAATAGTATCTTTAGTAATCAAAATATAACCTTTATAAAATTAATTAATCTTATTTTTTGATTTTAAAATATTTATATTTTGATAATGCCCATAGGGCAAACTTCCACACATTCTCTGCATAATGTGCATTTTTCACTATTAATGGTTATGGCACCGCCTAAAACTTCAATAGCATCTTGTTTACATGCTATTAAACATGGTGCATCTGATGGTTGGCAGTTCATACAAAATAAAATAGGAGTGTCAACATTTGGTGTTTGTTGACAACTTCCACAGGTTGTACATTCCGTACAGTTTCCTGATTTATACATAATTCTTTATTATTCATCTAAAACAAGTCTTGCTCTTGCTTGACTTGTTATGACATGGACAAAGCCACCTTTATTGCTGTCAGGCTCATATAATCCGGCCATTTTAGCAAGATATTTTTCTTGGTTTTTACGGCGGATTTTTTCAGGATCAGCAACAGTAATAGCTCTTTTTGTACATGCTTTAATACATGCAGGTCCTTCTTCTCTATCAGCACAGAGGTCACATTTCTCAGCAACTTTTGCTTGGAAAGTCATTGCACCAAATGGACAAACCATTACACATAATCCACAGCCAATACATTTTTCAGTATCTACTTTTTCATCTGTGATTGCATCAGTTGGACAAATTTTGATACATGGTGCGCTTTCACAATGTTGACATACAATGGAATAAAAGGAAGAATCATGTTCGATTATTTTTATTCTATTAGCAGTATGGACTGATGCACACATGTTTTCACAATTGAGACATCCGTCACATAAATTGTTGTTTACAACAATACTTTCCATTGTCTTCCTCCTATAATCCTAATTCTTTACACTCTGCGTCAACGTATTTTTGTATTTTTTCAATGTGCTCTTCATCTAGGTGTTTGAATCTTTTTTGTGGTGCTAAGTATTCTTTTACAGGTTTTCTTTCTTCAGGCCTGTAAGTAATCTCAAATTTACCATCAACGATTTCATATAAAATCCAAGATCCAGTTTCAACAGCTAATCTACCCATTTCAATTGTTTTTTCTGAAGGGAATCCCCAACCAGTAGTACAAGGTTGTTGTAAATGGATATATGCTGCTCCTTTAGTTTCTGCAGCTTTTTTAACTTTGTTAACATAATCTTCAGGGTATGCGATTGATGCTGTAGCCACATAAGGAATTCCATGAGCTGCCATAATCATTGGCATGTTTTTCTTAGGTTTGTCTTCTCCGAAACTTGCAACTCCGTTTGGTGAAGTAGTAGTGCTTGCACCGTATGGTGTTGCTCCACTTCTTTGAATACCAGTGTTCATGTATGCTTCGTTATCGTAACAAATGTAAAGCATGTTGTGTCCTCTTTCCATAGCTCCAGATAAGGATTGTAAACCAATATCTACAGTTCCTCCGTCACCACCGAAAGCAACTACATTAACATCATCTTTTCCTTGAATTCTTAATGCACTTTCCACACCGGATGCTACTGCTCCTGAGTTTTCAAATGCAACGTGTATGAATGGAACTTCCCAGGAAGATTCTGGGTATGGGGTGGTCATAACTTCAAGACAACCGGTAGCAGAAATAGCTACAGTGTTTTCGCCTAATGCATTAAGAGCTAATTTTACAGCAATAGATGCTCCACAACCAGCACAGCCTCTGTGTCCTGGTGCCAATAAATCTTTATCAGGTATATCCATATCTATTCCTCCTTAAGTCCAATCCATGTAACATCATTTTCTGGATTTTTGGTTTTTTCATATGCTTCAATGATGTATTCCGGTGTAATATCTCTTCCACCTAAACCTGCAATGAATCCATAGATTTCTTTGTCGATTTTAACTTTCATGTCTGCATAAAGTGCTCCACCAATTCCAAATGAGAAGTTTTTATCAATAACAGCGATTTTTTCACAATCTTTTACTGCTTCGTTGATTGCATCAACAGGGAATGGTCTGTAAGCTCTAATTTTAAGTAAACCTACTTTTTCTCCTTTTTCTCTTAATTCATCAACCATTACTCTAATAGTACTACAAAGTGATCCCATTGCAACGAATATGATTTCTGCATCTTCGGTTTTGTATGGTTCAACAAGTCCATATTTTCTTCCGAAAATTTCTGCAAATTCATCACAAGTTTTTTGGATTACTTCCATGGAATTGTTCATTGCAACTTCCATGTCATGTCTAGCTTCGGTATAATATTGCGGATCAGCAAAGTTACCGATTGACATTGGTTGCTTTGGATCAAGGAAAGCATGTTCTGGAACATATGGAGGTAAGAACTTATCTACACTTTCTTGATCTGGAATTTCAACAGGTTCAACTGTGTGTGTTAAAATAAATCCATCTAAACATACCATTGATGGAAGTAACACATTAGGGTTTTCAGAAACTTTATAAGCCATTAAAGTTGTATCTAATGCTTCTTGTGCATTTTCAACATAAATTTGCAACCATCCTGCATCTCTTTGTGCAATTGAATCTTGTTGGTCATTCCAAATGTTTAATGGTGCAGAAATTGCTCTGTTTGCATCTGCCAAAACAATAGGTACTCTCATACCTGCTGCAGCATATAAAATTTCGTGCATTAACATTAATCCTTGTGAAGATGTTGCTGTAAATACTCTTACTCCAGCACCACTTGCTCCAACAGCAGCACTTATAGCACTGTGTTCAGATTCTACTTTTACATATTTAGCATCAATTTTTTCATCAGCAACATATTGTGCTAAGTATTCTGAGATTGTAGTTTGTGGAGTAATTGGATAAACAGGAATAACTTGCGGTTTAGCCAGTCTTACAGCTTCTGCAACTGCTTTATTTGAGGTCATTACTTCTTTTACCATTTCATCACTCTCTTTATTCTTTTACCATTTCGATTGCATCGGAAGGACATTCGTTTGCACAAATTCCGCATCCTTTACAGTAATCGTAATCAATATCATGTTGTTTGTTCACACTGGAATCTGGACAAAATATAATACAATTATCACAATCAATACATTTTTCTTTATCTAAAACAGGTTTGAATGTTCTCCAGCTTCCGGTTTTATTATTTCTACTATTACCTGGGTTTTTAATTACACATCCTATACTTACCATATAATCACCCTTTTTATCCCATATCATAAGCTTTTTTAGTAGCTTCCACGTTTAGCTCTCCTACTTTTCCAGGGAATGTTTCTTTAATCACTTCAAGGAGTGAATCAATAGTCACAGCTTGGGTTTTCTTAGCGAAATATCCTAAAATAATAGTATTTACAATGTTACGTCCTAACATGTCTAATGCAATTCCAGTAGCGTCAATACTGTATACCTCGTGTTCTCCACTGCCTTCAAACTCAGTAGTGTTAATGGTTACTTCAGTATTGTCTTTGATTCCTGAAAATACATCTACTACATTCAATAATCCATCATCTAAAACTAATACGTAGTCTGGATTATAGACTTGATATCTTAAATCAATTGGCTTATCATCAATTCTTGTGAAAGCCATAACGGGAGCTCCTCTACGTTCAACTCCAAAAAATGGAAAAGCTTGGGAATATTTGCCGTCTTTAAATGCTGCTTTTGCTAAAATTTCAGCAGCAGTAACAGCACCTTGTCCGCCTCTTCCATGAAAACGAATTTCAATCATTAATTTTTCCTCCATATATTTATCATGTATAATCATTATAAATTCCAAAATATATAAATTTTATGTTAATTTTTTGTTTTTGAATATTTTTGTCTAAATTATTTTGTTTTAATAATTTATTTTTTGTCAATTTTTTTA
>NZ_JAZNAN010000061.1:0-2196 GCF_045586545.1 Methanobrevibacter sp. | reverse complement strand
GAAAGACAACTCGTTCGCCTTCTCTTTTTCAAGGCTTGGTTTCAATATTCACAAAAGAATATATCTATGTCCATTTTGCTTGGCCTTATTTGCGGAGGCGGCTTCGGCCTCTTTTGATGTAAAGGATGCCCAAATCAAAGCTATGGAAGCCGCAGCCCTTGACGACGACTGGGATGATGACGACTGGGACTGAGGAGAATGGGATGAAGGTTTACGTTTATATTGATTATGAGAACATGGGAAAACTACAATCACTTCCACCTATCGATGGAAAATATTTCGTTTTTATTGGGGCTGAACAAAAATCTGTTCCCACATCACTTGTCTTGGCACAAAATGAAAATCAAATTGAATGGATACAAATAAGTGGCAACGGCAAGAATGCATTGGATTTTCATATTGCATATTTTTTAGCAAAGCATGATAGCGAGAAAGAGGTGATGCATTATATTCTATCAAAAGATCAAGGATTTGATCCGCTGATTCACTTTGTCAATCAGACGAAAGGAGGCGAAGAATGTGTGAAGAGGATTGTAACTCTTGAAGATATATCTAATGACAGTTCGACCTGCTGCAACAATTCAAAACGAACAGATGACGAATCATTTAAAGAAAAACGTGATATTGTGTTGAAGAATCTAAAAAAGATTAAGAGTAAACCAAAAAGTGAGAATGCCTTAAAAAAACATATCCAAACATTATCTGGAAATGACAAATGGAATGAGGAAATTGTGAATGATATTGTTGAAGATTTATATAGACAGAGATTTATTAGTAAAGGCAGTAACAACAGGATTTCTTATTCCGTCTAATGGACTATCTCGTATTCCGGTCTTGCTGTGGTAGGGAATTGCCCTTCCCCCAGTCTAGCGGAGCTTCCAACGCACACTTGAAATCTCCGCCCCTCCTTCAAGCCAAGCTCACTCCGCCTTGAACACCTCCCGGCCGCCGTGGTAGGTGGCCAGCACCTTGCCCGTGAGGGTGGCTCCCTCCCCAGAACTTGACAATCTTGTTTCGCAGGCAAAGGATGTTAATTTCAAACAGTATCGGGATATTGAGCGGGCATGGGAAAAGGCGTTGAAAAAGATTCCCCCAGACGAAATCACTGACTTAAAGATAGAAATAATATATGATGGCAAAAATACAAGGCCAACTGCTTTCAAAATAAAATATAAAATTATATGGTAAACTTATAAAAGTACCGGTAATACCCAATAATTAGGAGGAAGACAATGTTTGAAGATGAATTTTCAGCGTTACAGGCAGATATGGTGGATATCTGCAATGAGTATTCATGTGGTGTGGCTGATAAAATCTTTATTTATGCCGCAAATGAAGGAATGATTCTTGCCCAGCATTTTTATTGTATAAGCAATAAAATATTTGACTGCCATAAATTAAATGATACAGATTTACAAATTGAGTTTGATGTGTCTGATGACTGCCAAGAACAAGTCCTAGATATTTTAAATGAAGACATTCAAAGGCTCCAATCTCTTTGTGAGAAATATGATCAGCCTGTGCCCAAGCTTATGAAGCTGGTATATGAGCCAAAGACAAAGAAATTCAATGGGGAGTATAAATACGAAAATCAAACAACGGATGAAGTTTCTGTGTTTGATAATTATGATGCATGGTTTGAAGAGGAAAAATCCAGACTCGAAAAGCAAGGATAATGTACTCTTCAAAACCAATGCAAGTCCAACGGCTTTTAAAATAGAGTATTGTATCAACGGAGATTTAGTTGATGTGCCGGCAATACCCAATAATTAGGAGGAAGACAATGTTTGAGGATGAATTTTCAGCGTTACAGGCAGATATGGTGGATATCTGCAATGAGTATTCAAAGGGGGTGGCTGACAAAATATTCATTCATATAGCCTATGAAGGATTATTAAATGCCGAGTACTTCTATATAATAAATGGGAAAATTGTTGAAAGGCATAAGCTTCTTGATTCTGGTCTTGCTGTTGATTTTGATGTTTCTGTTGATTGTCAAACACAAGTTTTAGATATTCTTAAAGAAGATACAAGAAAAATAAAATCAGTATGTGATAAATATAATCAACCAATGCCAACAGAGATGAAGCTGGTATATGAGCCAAAGACAAAGAAATTCAATGCGGAATATAAATACGAAAATCAAACAACGGATGAAGTTTCTGTATTTGATATTCAAGAAGCATGGTTTGAAGA
>NZ_JAZNAN010000060.1:0-7546 GCF_045586545.1 Methanobrevibacter sp. | reverse complement strand
AATTAATAAATATTTTCCAAATAATCAAAAATATTTAACATATTATATTGATCCAGAATTCAAAGAATTAAATTGCGCTATTATTTGTGTAATCGGAACCGACGATTTGTTTGAAGAAGAACATGCAAAAATGAATAATCTTATTGATGAAATTTTGTATTCGACTGAATTTCCCGTTGAAACAAAAAGTTTAATTTCAGTTAGGATGTGGTGGTTATGAGCCAATTCGATTGGAAGGAATTATATGATGTGGGAAATCATCTAAACAACTATTCAAAAGATGAGGCTTATCAACGTTCATCAATTGGCCGTTATTATTATTCCTGTTTTGGTCCGGTGAAAGAATACTATGAAAAATCGTTTAGAAAAACATTATCTTCAGACGACGCACATTCCACCTTAATTAACATCTTAAAAAATTCCCCTTATGTTGAAGAACAGAAATTAGGAAAAAAATTAGATAACTTAAGAAAAAATAGGAACTTTGCAGATTATAAATCTTATGAATTGAAAAAAGAAGTTGTCTTTAACTCAAAAAAATTTGCTGAAGAGATTTTCCTAATGCTTGATGACTTGTATAGAAATCCATTAAGGTTAATGAAAAATTAACTTTCAGACCTAATTCCCACAAATGAGGCAAATACTGAAGCCAAACATAACACCACACAAATAATGCATGTTATTTGACAGCTACTTATCAAAAGAGGATAGTACTGCTCTACAATCGGCACATTACCCATCACAAATGCAAATACCAATGTCAATATCCCCAAACTCATTGCCTGGCCAACTGTACGCATTGTAGCAACTGCAGCTGATGCAACGGAAGTATCTTTTGGCGGAACAGAACTCATTATAACGTTTGTATTCGGTGGTGAAAAGAGTCCAAATCCAATACCGTAAATTATCATTGCCACTATCAGGAATTCAAGGGAAGTTCCCTCATTCAAAAATGAGAACAATACCAATGAAACTGTTCCAAGGCCCATACCAATAGCCGCCAGTATTTGTGGAACATACTTGTCAGACAACCTTCCGGCAATCGGAGCAAGTACAACCTGACATAGTGGTGCTGCAAGTAAAATAATGCCTGCAGTCTGTGAATCCAAGCCTTTAATGTATTGTAAGTGGTAATTTAAAATTGTGGTAACTGCAAAAGTGGCCAGATATGCGCATAATGATGCGAAATTAGCTGACAGGAACTTGCGATTTTTAAAGAATCTTATGTCAAATACTGGATGGTCTTGCCTTAGTTCTATTAATCCAAATATGATTAAGAATACAATACCCAAAATAGTTAATATTACGCCTAATAACTCATTTAGGATTGTAAAGCCATAAATGAACAATACCATTCCAATACCATAGAAAAGTGATCCTTTCATGTCAAGCGGAACGCCTCCAAAAGTAATCCATTCCTCATCAACTTTAGTTAAAAGCAGGATTAAAATAACGAGTAAAAATGGAACCCCGAATAGGACTACTGATCTCCATCCCAATTGATAATTTAAAACCCCACCAAGAACTGGCGCTAATGATAGCGCAATATAAACTCCAGTAATGGTTATTCCCAGTGCTTTACCTCGCTCATCCGGATTGAATGCAGATACTACCATTGCCATTGAAGTGACATTGAAAAACGATAGGGCAATGCCCAATACCAAACGGCAAAGGAGAAACTGCTCGGAAGATGTAACCAGCACATTAAAAATAGAAATTATAATAAACAGTACGACACTTATTATTGTGACTTTTTTAAGGCCATATTTTCCGGAAATCTGACCTGCAGGAACAGACAATACCGCTACGACTAACAAAAAGATAATTATAGCCCAGTTTTGAACAATATTGCTCATGTGAAATTCAGCAGCTATTGACGGAATGACAACCATGACTGAATTGACTGCAAATACAGCGAAAAATGACAATACCGTACAAATAAAAAGGATTAAATTTTTCTGTTCCATCAAAAATAATATATTGATTTTATATAATATTTATTTTGTGTGTTGAACTAAAACAATGTTAATCCCATTGGGGTCAATGACTCTCGCCATATAACCTACCTGTGTTTTCATAGGCTTTAAGGCAATGTTTGCACCCTTATCCTCTAGTTTTCTGACTTCCTCATTGATATCTTCAACGTCCATTCCAATGGAATAAATTCCAACTTCATAGCTGGGATGTTCGATTAATTCAATTCCGGCAAATCCGTCACCATCCAAAAGTGTGATTTTACCTCCCGGAACATCAAAAACTTCATCAAGAGTGAAATCCAGAGTTTCGGTGTAGAATTTAACAGACTCTTCCATATCATTAACAATCATTGTAGCATATCTGATTTTCATGATAATAATATGGGCGGAATATTATTTATATCTTAATTACCTGAAAAATAGTAAACATTGAAGTAAGTTGGAATTAAAATAGCATTAACAGCATTTCATGAAAATTACCTTTTGAGTTTTGCCATCAGGCCAGATTTGCGGGCATAATGAAACATGTAGAGTTGAACATAACCTGCATAATCACCAAACTCCTCCATACCGAATTCACGAACTTTTTCAACTTTCATGTCTTTTCCATCAAAGTATAAATAAGAAACAATTCTTTTAATCCAAACATCACTTGGAAAAGCTTCTTTAAAGTTAAATCCATAAAGTAAAATACAATCCGCAACTTTTGGACCAACACCGGGAATTTCCAAAATGGTTTCGAATGCTTCATCATAACTCATTTTAGCAATCTCTGAAAGGTCTGTTTCAAGTGCAAATATCTCGCTCGCCTTTCTCATGTATGGTGCTCTATATCCCACACCGCATTCTTTTAAATTATTCTTACACTTGCAAATATCATCAATGTCTGATGAGTTAAATTCATCTTCATCATCTAAAAATGCATTTAGCAGGACGGAACTTTGAGGAAAAGTATAGTAACCTTCATGTTCATGACCCCATTTTTCTTTCATTTCGGAAATTGATTTTGTCCATCTTTTAATGGAATTATTGGCTGAGCAAATTGAAGAAATTACGCATTCAAAAGGGTCTGGTGCTAAAAATAATCTCAAACCATTGCAGAATTCCGACATTTCAGCTAGTTCGGCATGGTTATCTAAATATTTATAAAATTTATCTAAATCAAAATCCAAGTCATAAATATATTTCAAGCGAGAAATGGCCTCTTTTTTTCCTACATCACCATAAAAATTAAAATCTAAAAAATCACCAGATTGTTGAACATCAAAAATAGTTAATTTATCATTAACATTAACAACCTCACTATAAGAATCTCCACATATTCTCCAAGGAGGCTGTGAAGTTTGACCGGATGATTGTGTCAATTCTAAATCGATTGGAGATTTAATAATCATAAACGAACAGCCACATTATTCTCTTTTAAGTATTGTTTAACTTCACCAATGGAATATTGATTAAAATGAAATATACTTGCTGCAAGAGCCGCTGATACATCAGTTTTTTCAAAGACATCTAAGATATGTTTTGGTTCTCCAACTCCTCCACTAGCTATAACTGGAATATCTACAGCATCATTGATTGTTTTATTTAACTCAATGTCATATCCATTTTGAGTTCCATCTCCATCCATACTTGTCAATAAAATCTCACCTGCACCTAAATCCTGGCATTTTTGAGCCCATGCAATTGCATCAATGCCTGTGAACTCACGCCCGCCATAAATGCTTGTATCAAACCAGCAGTATCCTTTATCTGTTTCAATGACAATTTTATCAGGTGCATCATCAGGATGCTCTACATATCTTCTTTTTGCATCAATTCCAATTACTACCGCCTGTGATCCAACAACTTTTGAAGCTTCTGTTAAAAGTTCCGGATTTTTAATGGCTGCAGTATTTGTTGAGCATTTGTCTGCCCCTGCCTTAAGCATTTTGATATAATCATCGACTTTTCTTATTCCTCCACCTACACAAATTGGCATGAATACGTTTTCAGTTAATCTGTCAATTACATCAGCCATGGTTGCTCTTCTTTCATGTGACGCAGTAATGTCTAAAACAACGACTTCATCTGCTCCTTCTTCATAGTAGCGTGTTGCTAAATCAACTGGATTGCCGGCATATTTAATCTGCTTAAATTCAACGCCTTTTACAACTCTACCTTCCGGAACTTGCAAGTCACAATCTAAACAAGGAATAATTCTTTTAGTTAACATAATATCAAATAATAAAAAAAGTAGTATTGTTTTTTAAAAAAAACAATATTTTCTAAGCGGAATATCTTAAAACGAAACAAAATATCGCTAAAATAACAGTAGCCACAATAATGTGCTCAGGGGAAAGTTTTGGTCCAAGACTTTCCTCATCAAAGTATCTTACTAAACCTGCACCAGTTTGAGGCATAGAAATCTTATTATCTTTTTTTGCCATAATAAATCACCATAAATTAATTAATAAAAATAACTGTATATACATATTTTATTCCTAGTATATAAAGTTTAAATTTTCTCCTTTTTAATCACTTTAATATCGCTTATTCTTGTATCTGGATACTGTCCGAACTCATCTTTTTCAACAGCCTTTACCATATCCCATACAGTGAGTAAAGCAACACTAACACCAGTTATTGCTTCCATCTCAACACCGGTTTTACCTAGAGTATTAACTGCACATCTAGCAATAATCTCATCTTCTTTTACTTCAAAATCAAGTTCGATTCCGGTTAAAGCCAACGGGTGGCAAAGAGGTATAATTGAAGAAGTATTTTTAACGGCTTGAATTCCTGCAATTTGAGCAGTGGTTAAAACGTTTCCCTTTTTAATTTCTTCATTCTGGATTAAATCAATGGTATTTTTATCTAAAAATATGCTGCCGCTTGCAATAGCCCTTCTTTTTTGGTCAGGTTTGCCTCCAACTTCAACCATATGTACTCCACTATCAGTTAAATGTGTAAATTCATCTCCCATATTATCTACTTCTCACTTACTTCAATTACGTCTAATTGTTCACAAATTGCTTTAACACCTAATATTTCACTTACATTAGGTTGGCTTCTTCCATCATCGCCTGAAATCAATTCTTTAATATACAATCCTCCTTCAGTTTTAATACGCATGCTAAATGATTTCTCATCAATTAGTTCATAAGACAAATCGAGTACATGCTTAATACGCACCATATCAGTGCGTCTTCTTAAAACTCTTTGGGGAGTTTGTTGATGGATTTCATCCAATTTAGTCAATTCTTCTAATTTTTCTTTATCAAAAGCTTCATCACACTTGACAATAGCATTATAAATTTTATAGGTGTCCGGAGAGGACTGTTTTATTTCCGCCTTACGTCTCCTCTCACAAACATGTAAATTGTGATAAGAAGTTTTACCTTCGTTTATTTCATTGATTTCCTTTTCTAATTTTTCTAAATCAAGATTTCTAATTTTAGGTTCTTTAATTTCCAGGACAAAGGGCCTTCCTGAACCTAACATCAAAACATCAATGTCTTCACGACCAGCACCATGGAATTTTGCTTCCCTGCCCCTAGTAAGTTTTAGAAAATGCTCGGAAATTAGCTCTTCAACAGATTCAGGATATTGCTTTCCAGTGAAATTGCACTCTTCACAACCCCTTCCTTTACATTTTGTGCATGGCCATTTTGTTTGAGGAATTCCACGTTTCAATTTATTGTATTTTCCCTCAATATATAATGGATTGATTTGAATTCTTACTTTAGGCTCATTAATTAAATCAATGCTAAAAACAATGTCTTGGCTTTCGAATTCAGCGTCTTTATCATACCTTTCCCAAATTCCAAGACCAATTAGTCTGTTTACTTCCTTTTTAATAGTTTCAACATTTAAATCGAATTTTTCGGAAAATTCCTCATCCCTTTTCTGGATATCCTTATCGATTTTAGAACCGACAAGAAATGTATCAAATTCTATTTCCAATTGATTAATCTTATCGTCGATTTTATTGTATAACTCATCATTTATTTTATCAAATAGATTATCGCAAATAATACAATCAACATCATCCAAATTAATATCTAACTCAGTACAGACTTTATTTGCTCTATCGATATTGTCAGTTCCTTCGATTGTTCTTGATAATTTACGTCCAAGACAATTTTTGCAGATTCTGCCATCTGTTTCATCCAAAATTTGTTTTGCTAATTCGTACATATTATCTATTCATGAATTGTCCCATCATACGATTCATTGCGCCGCCGCCTAAACGGCCACCACGTTTTCCGATTCCTTTCATGGTCTTTTTAGTGTTATTGTAATATCTTAAAAGCTCTTTAACTTCACTTTCTTCAACTCCTGATCCACGAGCAATCCTTCTTATACGTGATTGCTTAATGATTTTAGGATTGAGCATTTCTTCTTCAGTCATTGAAGACATCATGATTTTATAAGACTCTATTTTATCTTCAGTCATTTTAGATGCTTCTTTGGAGATTTTATTTCCCATACCTGGAATCATGTTTAAAACTTGTTGCATAGGACCCATATTGTTCATCATTTCAAACTGGTTTTTCATGTCCATTAATGTGAATTTACCGGTGAGCATATTATTCATGGTCCTTTCTGCAATATCCTCATCGATAGTCTCTTCAGCTTTTTCTATAAGGGATTTGATATCTCCCATACCAAGTAATCTTGAAATAAATCTTTCCGGATCAAACAACTCGAAGTCATCAATTCTCTCACCAGTACCGATGAACTTAATTGGAGCTCCGGTTTCAGCTACTGCGGACATTGCTCCTCCTCCTTTTGCTGAACCATCTAATTTTGTAATAATGATTGAACCGATATCTGTTGCTTGTGAAAATGCTCTTGCTTGTTCACCAGCTTGCTGACCAATAGTTCCATCAATAACAAGAATAGCTTCATTTGGATTAATAATGTCATCCAATTCATCCATTTCGGCAATCAAGTCGGCTTCTTCTTTGTGCCTACCGGCAGTATCGAAAATGATAACTTTTCTGTTTTTAAATTCTTGTAAACCTTTTCTAGCTAAATCAAGTGCATCCTTATTCTCAGGGTCCCCATATAATGGAACATCCATTTCTTCAGTTAATTGCCTTAATTGCTCATAAGCAGCCGGCCTCCATGTGTCTGTACAGACAACAGCTGGATTGAAACCTTTTTTCTGTAGATATCTGCATAATTTACCGATTGTGGTTGTTTTACCACTTCCTTGTAAACCTAAGAATAATATTTTATAAGGCCTTTCGTTAATGTCCAAACCTACTGCTTCACTTCCTAAAAGATTTACCATCTCTTCATAAATAATTGTTATAACATGTTCTCTTGGAGTAATCCCTTTTGGAGGCTCCTCTTCAAGAGCTCTTGATTCTATTCTTTTTGATAAATCTAGGACTAATTTAATATTAACATCAGATTGAATTAAAGCACGTTGTATGTCTTTTACAACTTCTTTTATTGTCTTTTTATCAATTACAGACATTCCTACTAATTTCTTCATCGTATTAGTAAGATTTTCACCTAAATTTCCAAGCATAAAAATCACTTCATTAGAAAACTTAATTATTATATTAAGATATATT
>NZ_JAZNAN010000059.1:0-6939 GCF_045586545.1 Methanobrevibacter sp. | reverse complement strand
CATCTGAACATGAAATAATCGAATTAGCAAATTCTTCATCAATTTTAACGTTTCCTAATGGAGTAATCCATTCTCCTTCATTGAAAACTGAAATTTCACTACCATAACCAGTATGATTTGGACTTAATATAATAAAAACTTCAGGAAAACCGTTTTGAACTATCTGGCAATAGCTGTGAGAAGCTACTGGACCAGAATATATGTAACCTGCATGAGGAACCATGACATTGATGGGATAATCTGTTCCATCAAAATCTTTCAATTCCGGAATGAATCCAGCACCAAACTTATGTTTGAAACAATCTTCTATTGTTTTTTTAAGTATTTCCGGGTTATCTGGATAAAAAGTTCCAGCAACAGCAGGTTTTCTTATCATTCAATTCACTTAAAATTTAAGTTCGAAATCGGTTGCTTCGATATCTAAGTCTCCATCTTCAGGAATTTCTCCTCTTTCTCTTAAGATTTGTCTTGCGAGTAACCAGTAAACTAAAGCGATAGCTTTTCTACCTTTGTTGTTTACAGGTACAGCAATATCAACAAAGCTGAGTAAGTTTTCAGTATCACATAATGCAATAACTGGAATACCGTTTTGTTTGGATTCTAAGATTGCTTGTGCATCTGATCTTGGGTCAGTTACAACAATGATTTTTGGTTCAATGAATTTAGCATAATTTGGGTTGGTTAATGTACCAGGGATGAATCTACCAGGAATGGTTTTTGCACCGGTAATTTCACCGAATTTTTTAACAGGAGCTTGACCGTATTGACGGGTAGCTACTACTAAAATATCTTCTGGGTCGTATTTTGCTAAAAGTTTTGCAATTTGTCTGATTCTTTCATCAGTTTTTTGAATATCCAATACATATAAACCGTCAGATCTTACTCTGAAAATGTATTTTTCCATATCGCTGGTTTTTTGTTGGGTTCCGATATGTAAACCTGCAGCCAAATAATTATCTAAATCTATTAAAAGTTCGTCGTTAACCATTTTTTTCACCTTTTATTTTATCCTCATCTTCAATTTTAACACATTTGTTAGGACATACATCCATACATACTTCACAATAACTACATTCTGAAGGGTCGGTAATTACAATCTTATCCCCTTCAAGAACTAATACTTCCATAGGGCAAACATCAGCACATTCAGCGCAGTCAACACCATCACATTTGTCATAATCAATAGTTACTTTAGCCATATTATTATCTCCAATTAATAATTTAGAATTTACCCATTTTAGGATTTGGAAGTTCTTCTTCAATACGAATAAGCTCATTCAATTTAGCTATCCTTTCACCGCCAATAGCTCCAGTTTTTATCATTGGAGATGAAAAACCAACAGCCAAATGAGCAATAGTATCATCAGTAGTTTCACCGGATCTATGTGATACGACCGGCACTACATTATTTTCTTTTGCTAATTTAACAGTTTCATAAGTCTCAGATAATGAACCTATTTGATTAGGCTTGATAATAATAGCATTTGCAGCTTTCATTTCAATACCTTTGGCTAGGAGTTCTTTATTTGTAACAAATAAATCATCACCACAAACAAGACATTTATCCCCCACTTTAGAAGTTAATTGAGCAAATCCATCAAAGTCAGATTCGTCGAATGGGTCTTCTACATAAAACATTTTGTAAGTATCAATGATATCTTTTACGAAATCAATTTGATCTCCAGTGTCCCTTTTGACACCATCTTGAGCATAAATATATTTCTGCTCTTCACTGCTCCATAATTCTGAAGCAGCCATATCAAGTGAAGGTCTGATTTCAAGTCCCAGTTCATCACCAACTTCTTCACAGGCTTGAGCCTGCAAATCTAGAGCAACATCATTAGTGATATTAGGCACCCATCCACCTTCATCACCTTTTCCACCGGTAAAAGAAGAATCTTTCTTTTGAATTAATTCTTTTAACCTTTTGTGAACGGAAGCATTTGCAAAGATTGCTTCACTAACCCTAGATGCTCCAATAGGAACAACTAAGAATTCCTGAATATCCGGTGCATTGACACCTGCATGAGCTCCTCCATTCATCATGTTACCAAGAGGAAACGGCAATTCGTTAACTAAATTTCCGCCAATATATCTATATAATGGCATACTACTTGAGGAAGCAGCAGCTTTTGCTACAGCCATGGAAATAGCTACGGTAGTGTTACCACCAATGGCAGCTAAATTATCAGTTCCATCAACTTCCCTTAACACTTCATCAATAGTTGTAATATCTTGAGCATCCATTCCAATAAGTTCAGAAGCGATTAAATCTTCCATTTCTCTTACGACTTCATCTACTCCACCATCAGGAAAAGAAACTACTTCTCTTGATCCGGTACTTGCTCCACTAGGGGCAGCCGCTCTACCGAACCCGTTCCAAGTAACTACATCTACTTCTATAGTAGGGTTTCCTCTGCTGTCCAAAATCTTTCGGACTCGGACATCCTCTATTACACTATCCAAAAAAAACACCTCAGTGTCATTCGATTTATTACCATATAACCTATACTCCTTAAAAAAATCAGTAGGTTTCTTTATAGAGTTATTATGGTATTTACTATTTTTTTTAATAAAATATTAGAATAAATAGATAAGAAATCTATTCATCTCTAATAACATCTAATGGTAAAACACCAGCTTCAAGTTCTTGATAAGCAATGTCAATAGGATCTAATGAATCCTTAATTTCAACTAAAGGCTTAGCGCCCATTGAAATTTGAATTGCTCTAGCTCCAAGAAGTCTAGCTTTTTCAAACCTTGTCAATTTTTTTTCAACATTCATGAATATTACTTCCATTTTTAGGCATATATTTTACCAAGATTATCTTTTAAAAACTTTTCCTAAAATTGTAAAATCATTCCCATGTTTCCACATGAGAAATCAACATTCTTCTACAACAGTATCTAGTTAAACCTAAGTCATCTAAAACATCTTTTGGCTTTTCACCAGCTTCCACTCTTTTTGTGTATTCATCAAAATATGCTGAAACCGGCTTTCCGCAACTTAAGCATCTAATAGGAATCATTTAAATCATCTTTTTTTAAATTTTAAATAAAATTTAAAAGTACAGAATAATTATCTGTAACTTTTTTGTTTACGTGCTCTTGCTCCAGGACCACCGTATTTTTTAGGTTCTGAACGTCTTGGGTCACCTACTAACATAGTTCTGTCGTATTGAATGAATTTTTCTTTTAAATCCATATCTTGTGACCATTGGACAAGTCCTTTTGCAATTACCATACGTGCAGCTTCAGCTTGTCCCATTACTCCTCCACCAACAACTTTGATGTTGATGTCAACTTCATTAGCTAAGTCGCCAGCTAAGGTTAACGGTTCTTGTAATTTCAAGTTAGCAAGCTCAGGGGAATAAAGTTCTAAAGGAATTCTGTTAATTCTAACTTTACCAGTTCCTTCACGAACAGTACCTCTTGCGATAGCTGTTTTACGTTTTCCACTAGTATGAATAACTTTAACCATAATCACACATCCATTTATCTAAAAGGTAGCTCCTAAAAGTTTGGAGATTTCTCCTAACTCTACACCTTTTTTAAGATCTCCGTATTCTGCTTCAGGAACTTTATCGAGTTCAGCATCTGCATATTCTGCTGGTACACCAACAAATGCTTTTAAGCCTTTGTATGCAGCTTTACCTTTTGCTTTTTTGAAAGGTAACATTCCTCTTACAGTTCTTCTAAATATATCGTCTGGTCTTCTAGGATATTTAGGACCTAAGTCACGAGGGTTGGAAATACTTGCCCTGTCAACTCTTTGTTTGTATTTAGCATAAGCCCAATCCCTGTTACCAGTTAACATGATTTTTTCAGCATTGAGAATTACTACTTCTTCGCCTTCTAAAAGATTCTTACTAGTAATACTAGCTAATCTTCCTAAAACGCATCCTTCTCCATCAATAATCATCATAACACACATCCCCTATTCCATAATCCTAATGTTTGATCCTTTAGGATTTGATTCTAAAATTTCTTCGATTGAGATGCATTCTCCGCCAGCACTTTCAATTTTTTCTTGTGCAGCAGCTGAGAATTTTAATGCTACAACATCTACTTTTTCTTCTAAATTACCATTTGATAAAACTTTACCCGGTACTAAAATAGTTTCGCCTGCTTCAACATGTCTTGCAATGTCTGACAAATTAACTTCAGCGGTTCTTCTATTAGACCTTTCAAGCCTTTGTGCAACATCTTTCCAGATAGCTACATCTTCAATTCTTGATTGTTCATAAAGTTTATTAATAAGATCAATAAGGTTAGGATTTGTTTTTATAACTTTTTTAACCATTATTAATTTCCTCCTTCTTCACTAAATCTGATAAACTTATCTGCTTTTTCACCTAATACTTCACAAGCTTTTAATAAAACTTCTTTAGGAGGCATAGCGCCGTCAGTTTCTATTCTAAATATGAAATCATTATCACGATGACCTACATTAATGTATCCGTTGGTTGAAGCCCTTACACAGCTTTTACACATTGCACAGTTTTCAATGTCTAAAATCTTAATCTTTTTGGATCTTCTATCGGATTTCAAAACACCTCTAGGACATGCTTGAGCACAATCATAATCGATTTCCAAATCTTCATTGAATGTGATTTCTGGATATTGTTTGTAAGCACAAACAGTGGTAGGCATCCATTTTGCATGATTTTTTCCATAGCCGACTTTTGCGACAGCTTCAATATTTAATTCTTCGCCTTCTTTAAGTTTTACTAAAGGAATAGTATCGTATACTGGTTTAATTTTTGAGTCTGAAGATATTAAATCCTTAGAATAAACTGTTTTAGGTCCAACTTCATTTAAACTAAACATGATTCCATTAGTATACTCTTCCCAGTCATCATCTTCAGGTAAAGACATTCCTTCGAGAGCATCTAAATCAGAAACTAAAGGAGTTAAACCAAGTCTATGAGCAAGTACCTCATTAAACATTGCAGAATCATTTCTGATAATATTAACATCTTCGATAGCTATTTTAGGTACATTTACCATAGCGCATCTTCTAATTGCATTAACAAAAGGCACTTCAGCATCGCGAATGACAAAAACAATTTCATCATCGCTTTGACTTCTAATTTCTATCTCCATATTAAACCCTTCCACTTAAACTCTTCTTCCTCTTTTACCACCAGGTCTTCCAGTACCGTCGTGAGGAATAGGAGTAATATCTTCTATTTTTCCTATTTTAATTCCAGCTCTTGATAAAGCACGGATAGTAGCTTGTGCACCAGGTCCAGGACTTCTAGGTCCATTTCCACCAGGAGCTCTTACTTTAATATGTAAGCCAACAAATCCTTTTTCTTTAGCATCATCAGCTATTCTGGTTGCTGCAGCCATAGCTGCGAAAGGTGAAGCTTGTTGTCTGTCTGCACGTACAACTCTTCCACCAGACCATTGGGAAATAGTTTCAGCACCAGTAATATCTGTTACAGTAATAATAGTGTTGTTAAATGATGAGTAAATATTAGCTATACCCCATTTTTCATCTTTTGCCATAGTTACACCCTTTATTCCTCAGTATTAGCTTTATTAGCTTTGTTATTGTTATACTCTTCAATTTGTTTAGCTACAGGTGAAGAACGATAGAATCCAACTTCATCTTCTTGACCTTTCAATACTACATAACTTGGGGAATTGATTTTTTTACCGCTTAAAGCTATGTGTCCGTGTACAACAAACATTCTTGCTTCTTTAGGAGTACGAGCTAAACCTTTTTTGAATACAATAGTTTGTAATCTTCTTCTTAAGATATCTTCAACATTTAAATCTAAGATTTCTTCAAGAGCAGCACCTTCAGGCAAAACACCGGTTCTAGCTAAGTGTCCTAATAATTCTAATTTCTCTTCTTGCATTTGATCAGCAGAAAAACCGAGTAAGTATCTTGCTTCCCTACTGTATCTTCTGACTAAAGTATCGGCTTTCCAGATTTCCTTTTTGTTTTTTAAACCGTATTTAGTCATTAATTTGTTTTCATTTTTAATTCTTTCCGCATTCCAAGGATGTGGTGGTGTATTATACTTTTTCCTTGATTTTCTAGGTTGTCCCATTAAAACATCTCCTTAATAAAATTGAATTTAATAAATTAATTTCTAAAAAAAAGTTCTTGCCTATCCTCTTGAACGTTTTACACCAACGGTAGAACTTTTTCTGAAAGTAGATTTGGTTCTTTGACCTCTAACAGGTAAACCAACTTCATGTCTTCTACCTTTGTAACTTCTGGTCTTTTTCATTCTGTTCAAATCATCCCTTAAGGTCATGTCAAGGTCGGATTCAATCAAGTGAATGTCATCACCAGTTTCATAGTCTTCTCTTCTGTTTAACATCCAAGCGGGAATGCCAAATTCTTGAGGATTTTCTAAAATTTCTTCAATTCTTAAAACATCTTCATCAGCAATGTATCCAATTTTAGCGTCTAAATCTAAGTCTAAAGTACGACACATAGTTTTAGATAAAGATATTCCAACACCTTTAATATCGGTTAAAGCATGTTCAATGGTCTTATTCCCATCAACGTCCTTTCTTGAAATACGCACTAAATGCTTAAAATCGTCTTCCATTAAATAACCTCCATTTATAGAGCGAACCTACGAGACGTAAAATATAGGTTCGAATGTTTTGACTAGCAAAACACAGTTCTTTCAACAGTTATAAACTTAGCTTACAAGCTAAGAGTGCAAAAATATCAGTTTAACAAGTATTTTTAATAAATTTATAAAAAAATATAGTTAAAAACTAATAAACGCCGAGACTGGGATTTGAACCCAGGAGGGCTGAGCGCCCACGAGATTTCCAGTCTCGCGCCTTACCAGGCTAGACTATCTCGGCACAACTAGCTATAAAAAAATACTTGCACACATATTATACTAAATAATATGATATAATAATATCTAATAATCCAAGACCGTCAAGAGTTTCATTTTC
>NZ_JAZNAN010000058.1:0-39095 GCF_045586545.1 Methanobrevibacter sp. | reverse complement strand
TTTGAAAAGTATTCCCAATGCTCCTTTTGTGAAATTCATCCCCGACCTTAAAGAGGTCGGGGTATTCTTTCACTATTAAAATAAAAATTTGATTAATTATTTAAATAATAATTTTATTATATTAACATATAATAAATGGAGTGCTAGTTTTATGAAAATAGCTATGGTTGGTCAATTCCCTCCACATGTTGGCGGAGTTGGAGTTCATATCCACACGTTATCAAAGAAATTGGTGGATGAAGGACATGAAGTCTATGTAATTACTTATCCACATAAGGATATCAAGGACATTGATGGAATCCATGTCATTGGAACCAAAGGACTGAATATTCCCGGTGTAAGAGGCTTAATGTTTAAGAAAAATGCAAAAAAAGCATTAGAAGAGCTAATTGAAAAAGAGGACATTGATATTATCCATGGCCATTATCTGTTTCCGGCAGGGGCTGCAGCTGTTGAAGTCGGAAAGGAACACCATATCAAAACTTATGTTACAGCACATGGATCTGACATGTTTGAATTGTATAAAACACAGCCATTCATGAGATCAACAATTAAAAACGTATTAAAAGATGCTGATGGTGTTTTTGCTGTAAGCAATGCATTAAGACATGAGATAATAGCTACTGGAGTGAATGGCATAGCCAACAAAACTAAAATTTCTTGGAATGCAGTTGACATTGATAAATTTTGTATAAATGAGGACAATAAATTTAAAAAAGAAAATAAACTTGAAGACAAGCCTATCGTTCTTTTTGTTGGAAATTTAATCAAAAGAAAAAATGTTGATTCCCTTCTCGAAGCTAAAAAAATAGCTCATAGTGATTATTACTTGGTTATTGTAGGAGATGGGCCGCAATTCAAAAAACTCACAAAAAAGGTTGAAGATGATAATATTCGTGACGTGATATTCACAGGCTCTAGAAATGATGTGGAAGAGATTATTCCAAGCTGTGACGTTTTGGTTTTACCGTCATTTTCAGAAAGTTTTGGTTTGGTTTTAATTGAGGCGTTGGCCTGTGGAAAACCGGTTATTGGAAGCGATGTTGGAGGAATTACTGAAATCATTAATGAAAATGTAGGTCTGCTTGTGGACCCAAATAAAATCCCTTCAATAGCCGGAGCAATTGATGAAATAATTAATGATGATGATTTAAGACATGTCTTCTCAATGAATGCCAGAAATAGGGCTAAAGACTTTTCTGAAGTTGTTATTCCGTATGATGAGGTGGAATAATGAAAAGAAGTGTAAGGTCACCAGGCTCTGCAACAATAATTAATGCAATTGCCACTGGTTTCGGTTCTGCATTTGGCATTGGTTTGGATATTGAATGTGAAGCTAAAACAACCAATGATTCAATCACCTGCTTTAATGATGTGGGTGCAGACAATACATTAATGGAATTATGCGTTAAAAGAGTTTTTGATTATTATGATATTGATGAAAATGAATTTGGAGTTGATTTAAAAACAAAATCAACATTGCCGATGGCATCTGGACTTTCAAGCAGCAGTGCTTCTTCAAATGCAATTGTTAAAGTCGTCTCATCAATCATTTCAGAGGAATTCAATCTAAAGCCTCTCGATGATTTGGAGATAATTAACATGGCAATTGATGCATCACTTGAAGCAGGAGTTACAATTACAGGTTCATTTGATGATGCAACAGCATCCTACTTTGGAGGTGTTGTTGTTTGCGATAACAAAAATAGAGAATTTATTATTAAAGAAAAAATGGAGGAATATCCAATATTGGTTTACATGCCAAATTATTATTCAAAATCAGGAGACTCAAATCCTGAAAGAATGAAATTGCTTGCACCATTAGTTGAAACCGCTTTTGAATTTGCAAAAAATAAGGATTATTTTAAAGCATTAAATTTAAATGGTTTGATTTATTCAGCAACACTGGGTTTCAACCCTTCAATCGCTATTGATGCCCTTCAAGCAGGAGCAATTGCTTCCGGTTTATCAGGTACAGGGTCATCATTTGTAGCAATAGTGAAAGAAGATTCTATTGGTGATGTTAAAGATTCTTGGAGTGAATATGAAGGTAAAGTTATTGAAACCGAAGTAGATAATAAAGGATGTAGGTTATTATGAAAAAGAGATATTTTATTGTGATGCTGATTGTTTTAATGTTTAGTTTGTCTGTCGTTTCAGCATCTGAAAATATATCAAATTCTGATAATAATGTAGGAATTGATGAGGGATGTATATTATCTGAAAATCAAGATTTTACAGACATTTTGAGTGAAGAATCAGATATTAACGAAAATAATTCAAATGGAGATATCGAATCTAAAGTAATTATCGAAGCTAATGATTTAACTGCTAACAAAGGTAATGACACTCTTGAATTTAGATTATTGAATGAAAATAATACTGGTATTGCCAATGCAGAGGCAAATATTGCATACAATACTGGTTTTGTAGATAAGGCAACAACAAATGACTTGGGCATTGCCAGATATGACCTTGGTCTGAATGAAGGAGATTGGGCTGTAACTATTTCCTATGGAGGTCAATCAGCAACTGTAAAAGTAAAGATATTGGCTGCTGATGCTCTAATTAATGATACAGAGGATACAAATTCTTCCCAAAATACTACTCCTCAAAATGACACTCCAATCGTTCCGGCAAAAGTTGCAAAGGTTGTAACCAAGAATCTCAAATCTACTTATGGGAATAAAGTGAAATATACCGTGCAGGTTTTGGATAAAAAGGGTAAATCCATTCAGGGTGTGAATGTGACAGTAACTTTGGGCAGTAAGATTTATGTCTTAACCACTGATTCTGAAGGTTCTGTTGGTGTATACCTCAACTGTAAGGCAGGAACCTATAAAATTTTGTATTCTGTAGGTAAATTTAAAGGATCAAATACTTATACTGTCACTAATGACATTTCCCTTACTATATTGCAATGGGGATTAAAAGGAAATGTTGCTAAACAGGAGTTGATAAAAAATAACATGCCTAATAATAAATGGGTTAAAAAAGCGGTAAAAGCGACTAAAAAAGGTATTCCACTTTTAAAAATTAAAGGAGGCTCTGGAAAAGTCGTATTTATGACTGCAGGAGTACATGGTAATGAAATATCTTCTCAAGTTGCGGCTATGAAGATGATTGATTATCTTACAACCCATCCAATTAAAGGAACAGTCTATATTATTCCGTTTGTCAACGTTAAAGCCATTTCTAAAAAAGTAAGATATACTGATAAGGATTTCAATCGTATTGCTGATAAGCAAGGTACCATTCCAAACAAAATTGTCAATTTGGTTGTCAGCTGTAATGCATCCGCTTATGGGGATTTCCATACCACTAAACCTGGTGGAGCTCCGGGTTTAAATATTGTAATGGGATCTAAAAGTTCTCTAACTGATAATGCAAAAATGATTAAATATATTGCTAAGAAATCTAAGGTGAATAAGAGAACTTATTCATATATTGGTAAAGAATATCCGGGAGGATTATTTGAATGCGTTCACAAGAATGGCATTCCGGGTGTAATTTGTGAAGTTGTACTTCCTCACAATACTATTACCAAAACATCCATCAATACTTCTTATAAAATGATGAAGTATTTCTTAAAATATAATGCAGTAATTTAGATGATGAAAAATTATTTTTTCATCCTTTTTTTAATTTTCAAATTTCAATCAAAAAATAATGATGTTAGTAAACATATAGTTTATATACTAGGATTATAATAAATTATATTATTATCATTACTATCAATTTGGTGATTTTTTGGCAAGTAATTACGAAATTAAATCTTTTGAAAATGAAGAAGAAGCGGAAAATCTTCTCAAAAAATCAAGAATACGCATTGATGAGATTGATAATGAGCTATTTGACTTAATTTCTCAAAGGACATCTCTTGCTAAAGACATTGTGCTTTCTAAAGAGTATCTTGGAATGCCAATTTACGATAAAGAAAGAGAAGAGGAAGTTCATAGGAAAATCAAGGAATTAGCTCTTGAAAATGATCTTGATGTTGATATTATTGATCAAATTGTAAACATGCTAACTATATTAAGTAAAGATGAGCAGAAAAAAATTTTAAGGAGGAATGTTAATGGGCAATATTAGAACTTCATTTGTTAAACGTTTAGCAAAAGAACTTATTGAAACTCACAAAGGTGTTTTCACTACTGATTTTGAAGAAAACAAAAAATTAGTACAAGAATACTCAACTGTAAGTACTAAGCATTTAAGAAATAAAATTGCTGGATATGTTACAAGGCTTGTAAGGTTAGAACAAACCCAAGAATAAGCTTTCTTACATATTTTTTACTCTTTTTTATTTACACTTTTTTTTTAATTTTGAAGTTTTTACTTTTTTTAGACATATTTATATATAAAGTTTATTAATAAGGTCGTAGAGAGATATATATGAATATTTTGTTTACTCCAGTTTTAACAAAATATCAAGAATTTTTATGAAATAGGTGAACTTAATGGATTTAGTAGTAGTAAAATTTGGTGGAACCTCGGTCGGTGATGGTTCCAGGATTAGAAAAGCGGCGCAGTCCGTGGTAAACGAATATATGAAAGGCAGTCAAGTAATAGTTGTAGTTTCAGCTGTTAACAAGACTACCGATGACCTTCTCGGATTATCTAATGAGGCTATCGGTGCAGGATTAACTAACAGGCAGAAGGCAGAAATTATGGCTATGGGAGAATTGACTAGCGTAAGATTATTCTCAGCAACTATTGAATCATTAGGTGTAAAGTCCCAATATATTGACCCTTATAGTGAATTATGGCCAATAATGACAGATTCAGACTCACTAGAAGCTAAAATCGATTTCAACACAACCAACAAAAAAATGGAAAAAATTAAAGAACTTCTTAATCAAGGCATCATTCCTGTTGTTTGTGGATTCTTAGGTAAAGGTCCTAGTGGTGAAATCACAACTTTGGGAAGAGGAGGAAGTGATATTACTGCATTTTTAATTGGTCATTGTTTAAGTGCTAATGAGGTGGTTATTGTAACTGATGTGGATGGTGTAATGTCAACTGACCCTAATAAAATTGAGGATGCACAATTGTTAGATACAATTTCAGTTGAAGAATTGAGAGATTTGGCAACTCATGGGGCACAGGTATTACATCCTCATGCATTGAGATACAAAGATCCATTAATCAGCGCAAAAATTATCAATTTCGCCCACGGCGACTTAGCTGCGAAGGGAACACGTATTGTTGGTCCTTTCGAGGGTGAAATGTTAAAATGCGTTACCCTTTACAAAGACCCTATTTCACTTATAGCAATTGTCGGAGAGGCAATGCTTAATCAAGTCGGCCTAATGGCTGCTTTAACTGCTAAACTTGCTGATGAAAATATTAACATCTATGGTGTTTCAGCAGGTCAGAATTCCATAACAGTATTTGTTCATAAGAATGATTCAGACCAAGCATATCATTTATTGCATGATTTGGTCATCGAATCCGATGTGTTAAGTTCTCTATCACTAGGAAGAGATACTGCTATGATCACTTATGTTAGTCCAGATATTATTGAAACTCCAGGGATTATCTCAGAAATTACAGAACCCCTTAAAAAGAATAACATTAATATCGTTGAAATTACATCATCCCAGACAGCTGTTGTTTTATTTGTTGAATGGATTGATGGGGATAGAGCTCACAGATTAATTACCGAGGTTTTAAAATGAATTTTGAAGGAACTTATGTTGCAATGGTCACTCCTTTTACAAAAGAAGGATGTATTGATGAAGAAGGATTTAGGTCCAATATTAACTATTTGATTGATAAAGGTGTTAACGGGTTAGTTGGTGCTGGAACAACCGGTGAATCAGCAACCATCTCTCATGAAGAACATCACAGAGTAATTGAAATTTTAGTTGATGAAGTTGATGGAAGAGTTGAAACAGTTGCAGGTACCGGAAGTAATGCAACTTCAGAAGCATTATCTCTTACAAAATTTGCTGCTGATGCAGGGGCTGATGCTGCATTGTTAATCACTCCGTATTACAATAAACCTCAACAACACGCTCTAGTGGATCATTATGGCTCTATTGCGGAAAAATGTGATATTCCACTTATTGCATACAATGTTCCATCCCGTACTGGTTCCAATATTGAAGTTGATACTGCAGTTGAATTAGCTAAAATTGATGGAGTCGACGCTATCAAAGAAGCTAGTGGAAGTGTTGATAAAGTTTCCGATATTTACAGAGCACTTTGCCTTGAAGGACTTGAAGATGACTTTAATATCCTTTCCGGTGAAGATTCTTTAACTTTACCTATTATGGCTGTAGGTGGAACTGGTGTTATTAGTGCATCTGCAAACATTGATGCAAAAAGAATGGTTTTAATGGTAGACAGCATTTTAAACGATGATTATACAAGAGCATTAGAGCTTCACTATGAAATGCTTGATTTAATTAGAGCTCTCTTTGTTGAAAGTAATCCTGTTCCTGTCAAAACTGCAATGAATTTAATGGGACTTCCTGCAGGACCTTTAAGAAAACCATTGTGTGAAATGAAAGAAGAAAACTTAGAGATTCTTAAAAAAGCATTAAAAGATTCAGAATTAATTTAAGTGGGTATAATTATGATTAAAGTAGCAGTGACTGGAGCTGCAGGAAGAATGGGCTCCGGTATAATTAGAAAAATTACAGAACAAGATGATATGGAAGTTGTTGCAGCTATTGAAATGCCTAACACTCCTCTTGCGGGTAAAGATGCAGGTCTTCAAGCAGGCATTGATGAACTTGGTGTTGAAATCGTCGGTTCTGAAATGTTAGAAGAAACTTTAAAATCTTCTGGTGCTGAAGTCTTGGTTGATTTTACAATTGCTCCGGCAGCAGTTGAAACAATTAAAATAGCAACTGCATGTGGTGTAAATATTGTTGTTGGAACTACTGGATTCACTGAAGAACAAATGGAATCCAACATTAAAAATGTAAAGGACAATAATGTTAAGGCAGTTATTTCATCAAACATGTCTATTGGAGTAAATGTATTTTTCAATACTTTAAAGAAATTAGCCCCATTATTATATGATTATGATATTGAAATTATAGAAGCACATCACAACCAGAAAAAGGATGCACCTTCAGGAACCGCCATGACCGCTTTTGAAGTAATAGCTAAAGAGCTTGACCGTGACACTGAAGAAGTGGGAATTTATGGAAGACATGGTTTAGTCGGTAAAAGAACTTCAGAGGAAATCGGAGTTCACGCTATTCGTGGTGGAGACATTGTTGGTGATCATACCGTAATGTTTGTTGGTGATGGTGAAAGATTAGAAGTTAAACATCAGGCTCACACTAGAGAAGTATTTATTGCTGGTGTAATAAGAGCCATCAGATATGTTCCTAATGCTGAAAGTGGCGTAGTTAGTAGCATGAATGATGTTTTAGGTTTAGAATAGGTGAGTTATATGGTAAATGTTGGCGTACTTGGTGCAACTGGAATGGTTGGTCAAAGATTTATTCAATTGCTCGAAAACCATCCAGATTTTGAAGTTACAGCTTTAGCGGCATCTTCTCGTTCTGCTGGTAAAAGATATGAGGATGCTACTACCTGGTATATGAATAATGAAATGCCAGAATCTGTAAAAGACATTATAGTTTGTGAAACTAATCCCGATGACATGGATAACGATGTGGATATTGTATTTTCATCCCTTCCGGCAGACTTTGCAGCAAAAGTTGAAAAGGATTTTGCTCGTGACTACGTTGTTGCAAGTAATGCTAGTGCACACAGAATGAAGAAAAATATTCCATTAGTAATTCCTGAAGTCAATCCGCAGTTCTTAGACATGATTGATGCTCAACAGAAGGAAAATGATTGGGACGGATTCATTGTAACCAATCCTAATTGTTCAACTATTGCATTAACTTTAACATTAAAACCTATTGTTGATAATTTCAATGTTAATGCAGTTAGAGTATCAACTATGCAAGCTGTATCCGGTGCAGGTTATAATGGCGTTCCTTCTATGGCTATTGTCGATAATCTCGTTCCTTTCATCGGTGGGGAAGAAGAAAAAATGGAAAGTGAAACCCTTCATCTGTTAGGTTCTTTCGATGGTGAGAGTGTAACTGATGCAGATTTCAAATTGAGTGCATCTTGTCATAGGGTACCTGTTATCGATGGTCATACTGAAGCGGTATTTATTGAGTTGGACGAGGACTTTGACATTGCCGATGTTAAAGATAAAATGGCAAACTTCAAAGCATTGCCACAAGAACTAAATCTATTCTCCGCTCCTGAAAATCCTGTAATTGTCAAAGAAGAAGACGACCGTCCACAACCTAGAATGGACAGAAATGCGGGTAACGGTATGGCTGTTACTGTTGGTAGATTAAGAGAAGATGAAGTATTTGATAATAGTTTTAAATATGTTCTTGTTGGACACAATACTGTTCGTGGTGCGGCTGGAGCATCTATATTGAATGCTGAATTAATTAATGATAAAATCCTCTAATTTTATCAATTTATTTTTTCTATTTTTTTTAAAATTTTCTGATTTTTTATTCTTTTTTCTTATTGTTTTTAATTTTATTTCTAGGTTACTATAAGGGTTTAATTTAAATAGTATGAAATAAATATTATTATTCAAGGAATTATATTGTACAATATATCGGAGTTTTCAAATTCATAAAAAAATATTAATTTGAAACCGATATTGGGATAAAATTTAAACTAAGGGATAGAATGGAAATAGGAATTGATGCTGAAAAAGATACTCTACAATCTTTAATTCGGTCTTGCCTATTAGAGCTTAATAAATTAAAATACGATTTGACAGAGCTTGAAGTGGAACGGGCTAATGATAACACTCCACAAAGGATAAAAGAACTCGAAAAAGATATTGTAGACAAGGAAAAAGAAGTTTCTGTGATAAAATTCAAAGCAGAAGATGAAATTAATCTTTTGAAAAAACAACTTGATGAAAAAGATATTTTAATCAAAAATCAAGAAGATCGGATTTATGAGTTAGACTATGTAAATAATTCTCTTGATGAAATTAAAGAATATTTTGCCGAACAGTTAAGGGAATACAAGAAAAAAGAATTATCCGATGTTAATGAAAGATTAAATGATTCTTACAGAAGTATTGCTGAAAAAGAAGCTACTATTAACTCTCTTTCTAGAACTATTGATGATTATAAAATCAAAGTTATCAAATTGGAAAACAATGTTGAATCTCAAGCTCAAATTTTAGAACTCGAAAAAGAACTTGAACTTAAAAACAATGAGATTCTTATTAAAAATAGTGAAATAACTAGAAAAGAAAATGAATTGGATATCTTAAAACAGCAATCAATTCCTAAAGATGAATATATTTCTCTTCAAACCCAATTCGAATCAGAGATTAATGCAATGGATGCAGAGATTAGCAATTTGAAACTAGAAACTATCCCTAAAAAAGATTATGATGATCTCCAATCCAAGTTTAATTCTGAAATAGTTAGTTTAGGCAATCAAATTAATTCCCTTAAAGAAAATTCCATTCCTAAAGAGGATTATGTAAATCTTCAGAACCAATTTGAGACTGAAATTTCTGCTCGTAATAGTGAGCTTGAATATTTAAAAGAAAGGTCTGTTCCTAAAGAGGATTATATTTCTCTTCAAACTCAATACCAAAGTGAGATAACTGCAAAAGATAATGAGCTTCGTTATTTAAAAGAGCAAACTGTATCTCGTGAAGATTATATTTCTCTTCAGAATGAGTTAAATAAGAAAAATGAGAAAATTAAACGTTTGGAGGAAATCAATACCTTCTTCAATGAGCTTCAAGAAGAAAATGAAGCTTATGAAACTCAGGAAACTACTCCTCCTTTCAGATTAGAGAAAAAACAGCCTAGGTAATTAATTTTACCTTTTTTTCACTTCTTTTTTCCAAAAAAATTTCATTTTTTTCTTTTCTTGTTGTCTTCATCTATCTATTGCACTAAGATTAGGGTTATTTTTTCTCACCTTTTAAGATTATCAATATTTCCTATAAAAATTTTAATAGTAATTGTCTATACTAGGCAAATAACAGTTCACTTTTATGATAATTTTGGCATGTATTTTTGTCAAGATTTTTGGTATGGTTTTTGGATGATGTCGGGTTTCTTCTTTTTCTTACTTTAATTTACTTTATACCATAAAGTATTTATATAACCTTAAACTCATGTATTAAGTAGAAAGGTTTAGTCAACACTATAACTCATTTTCTCATGTTGATAATTAAACTGATCTAATTATATAAAAATGAAAAAAAGGTGATTATTAATGGCACAAGGACAACCAATTTTTATTTTACCTGAAGGTACTAACAGGTCTGTCGGTAGAGATGCACAAAGAAATAACATTTTAGCTGGTAAAGTATTAGCTGAAACTGTAAGAACTACTTTAGGTCCTAAAGGAATGGACAAAATGTTAGTTGACGGACTTGGAGACATTGTAGTAACCAATGACGGAGTTACTATTTTAAAAGAAATGGATATTGAACACCCTGCAGCAAAAATGCTTGTAGAAGTAGCAAAAACCCAAGAAGATGAAGTTGGAGACGGAACTACTACTGCAGTTATCATTGCTGGAGAATTGTTGAAAAAATCCGAAGCTTTACTCGACTCAGACATTCACCCAACCATCATAGCTATGGGATACAGAAAAGCAGCTGAAAAAGCTCAAGAAATTTTAGATGAAATTGCTATTAAAGATGTAGATTCTGAAACCTTAATGAAAGTAGCTATGACTGCTATGACTGGTAAAGGAACCGAAGCAGCACGTGAACCATTAGCAAAATTAATCGTAGATGCTGTAGAAGCTATTGCTGATGAAGACGGTGTAGATATTGATAACATTAAAATCGAGAAAAAAGATGGTGCTGTTGCTGATGAATCCAGCTTAGTTGAAGGTGTAATCATTGACAAAGAAAGAGTACACCCTGGTATGCCAGGATTAATTGAAGGTGCAAAAATCGCATTAATCAACACTCCATTAGAAGTAAAAGAAACTGAAATGGACGCTGAAATTACAATTACCGATCCTGCTCAAATGCAAGCTTTCATCGAACAAGAAGAAAAAATGGTTAAAGACATGGTTAACAAAATCGTTGATGCAGGTGCAAATGTATTATTCGCACAAAAAGGTATTGATGATTTAGCACAACACTACTTATCCAAAGCTGGCGTTTTAGCTGTAAGAAGAGTTAAAAAATCTGACATTGAAAAATTATCCAGAGCTACTGGTGCAACTGTCATCACTAACTTAGATGACTTATCTGCTGAAGATTTAGGTGATGCAGGTATCGTTGAAGAAAGAAAAATCTCCGGTGAAGAAATGATCTTCGTAGAAGAATGCAGCGGAGCTAAATCTGTAACTTTATTCATAAGAGGAAGTACCAAACACATCGTAGCTGAAATCGTAAGAGCAATTGAAGATGCAATTGGTGTAGTTGCAGCTACTGTAGAAGATGATGAAGTTGTTGCTGGTGGAGGAGCTCCTGAAATCGCAATGGCTAAAAAACTCAAAGACTACGCAGAATCCATTTCCGGAAGAGAACAATTAGCTGTAAACGCATTTGCAGAAGCTTTAGAAGTCGTACCAAAAACCTTAGCTGAAAACGCAGGTTTAGACAGCATTGACTCCTTAGTAGACTTAAGAGCAGCTCAAGAAAACTCCTTCTACATGGGATTAGATGTATTTACTGGTGAAGTAGCAGACATGAAAGAAGCTGGTGTAATTGAACCTAAACGTGTCAAAAAACAAGCTATCCAATCTGCATCTGAAGCAGCTGAAATGATTTTAAGAATCGATGACGTAATTGCATCAACCAGAGGCCCTGAAGACATGGGTATGGATCCATCCATGGCTGGCGGAATGCCTCCAATGATGTAGATATAAAGAAATTTTAATTAATTTCTTTTTTCTTTTTTTATTTTATGTATTCAAATAGACTTATTTTAAAAACATCCTGTGAAGATGAAATTTATTATTTAAAAGACACCATTTTAGTTAATTTCAAACATAATCGTAATGGAGTGTCTAGTTCCGAGCTCAATGGAGGAACTTCCGAGTTGTACAAATCTGTTTTTAACCAACATTTGTCTCAAGATAAAATAGATTATCTCATAGACCATGATGTTCGGGAGTACTTAATTAATGAATGTCGACTAATGGAAATTGATTCGAAATATTCAACTGGATTAATTACGTTAGCGGAAATGTATAATTTAAGCATCACATCAAAATCATTCAGAAATTTAGAGGTCACAGCCATATCAACTGCGGGCGTTAGGACAAATGCTTCAAAAGCAGGTGACCCTGCATCATACTGGCAGGAAAATGGGATGTATCATTTTGGAACAATCAACATAATTGTTCTTATTAATGTAAATTTATCTAAATCAACATTGATGGAAGCATTCATGACTGCAACAGAAGCGAAAACCGTTGCTTTGAATAACTTAAAGATTCCCTCCCAATATTCAAATGGATATGCTACCGGAACGGGAACTGATGGGCTTTGCATTTTTTCAGATATTGATTCTGAGGAAGTTATAACAAATGCAGGTAAACATTCAAAACTTGGTGAATTGATAGGTAAAGCTGTGATCGAATCCGTTACAAAAGCCATTGGAAAACAAGTTTGGATTACAAATAAATCCCAATCAAATGCATTGGTTCGTTTAAATAGATATACATTGGACATTAATGAGTTTTATGATACTTTGGATTGTGATAAATATGAATTTATTTCTCAACTACAAAAAGATATGGGAAATCAGGACAATGTGGCCATTACAACTTCTGTTTTAAATTTAATTGATGAAGTGGGAAGCAATTCAATAAAAAAAGAGGATGCCTATGATTTGGCATGTGAAATAAAAGAAAAATGTAGGAGTTATCCAATAAAAATCTTATTGGATTATTGGATTAACTATTTCATTCATTAATACTTTTCTGATATTTAACTTTATTTTTTTAATTATAACCTTTGGAGGATTAAAATGATAATAGTTTTAGCAAAAGTAATTCCTAAAGATGAAGAAGCATGTGCAAAAATCGTTGAGTTTGCACAAGATTTAATTGAAAATACTAAAAAAGAAGAAGGGAATATAGACTATAATTTATATTCCAATGCTGCTGATGGAAACTTGTTATTTGTTGAACAATGGGAATCTAAAGATATATTAGGTTCACATTTGCAAACAGAACATTTCATTAAATTCGGAGAAAATATTCAAGATTTAGTAGCAACTGAACTAATTATTGATGTTTTTGATGCAGATGCTATTGACCTTTAATATTCTCTTTTCTTTTTTTTCATTCATTATGAGTAAAATCCACAATTTCCCCATTTTCTTTAACAATTTTGGCAATTGATTCTTCAGCAACATTCAATTTTTCATTACATACTTTAACAAGTTTCATTGCATTGTTGAATTCATCAATCGCATCGTCTAATGGCACATCTCCATTTTCTAATCTGTTTACAATTTCTTCTAATTTCTCTAAACTTTCTTCAAAACTTAAATCTTGCATTATATCACCCTTGTATTCACAATTCCGTCATCAAATTCAATATCAAGTTCATCTCCAGAGTTGACCTCTTTTGCAGATGAAACAACTTTTCCATTAGCTTTTGCTAATGTATAACCTCTTTTTAAGGTATCAAGTGGATTTAAAATTTCTAGTTTTTCAATATTTCTTAAAACAACTTCTCTTTTCGATTTTGTTATTTCTGCAGGGTTTTTTAAAATATGAGAGTTTTCTAGTTTAAATAACTTTGTTCTATTGTCAAAAATAATGTTTTTAGAAGCAGAATTTAATTTGCTTACTAAACTATCCAAACCCATTCCCTTTATTTCATAAATGGTTTCAGGGTTTTTAAAGATTTGTTTTTGCGAAATGTGTTCCAGTCTGGTTTTATTTTCAGATATTCTGTTGTTGATGTTGTTATTGATTCTAGTTGAAAGTTGATTAACATTATTTTTAACTTCATTAATGTCTGGTACAGCAATTACTGCAGCGCCTGTCGGTGTTGGAGCACGCCTATCTGCCACAAAATCTGAGATTGTGTAGTCAATTTCATGACCTACCGCACTAATAACTGGAATTTCACAGGCATAAATTTCACGTGCGACAATTTCTTCGTTAAAAGGCCATAAATCTTCAATACTTCCCCCGCCCCTGCCAACAATTAAAGTGTCCAAATCAAAATTCTGGGCACGTTTAATCTGGCGAACTATTTGTGGAGCTGCCTGGTTTCCTTGCACCAATGTAGAAAATACTAAAATTCTACATATTGGATATCTTTTTCGGATTGTTGTAATAATGTCTCTTACAGCCGCACCCGTTTGGGCAGTAACGACCCCCACTCTTTTTGGATATTTCGGTATCTCTTTTTTATGAGCATCATCAAATAATCCTTCTTTTTCAAGCTTTTTCTTAAGCTGCTCATAGGCGATATATAATTCACCTATCCCATCTTCGGTAATTTTTGTTGCATACAGCTGATATTTTCCATCTTTTTCGTAAACTTCGATTTTACCTTTGATTATTACTTTCATACCATCCTTAGGTTCAAATTTAAGGAATCGGTCTTTCATGCCTTTAAACATCACGCCGGGTATTTGGGACTTTTCATCTTTTAAGGTAAAATAGCTATGTCCGCTCGAAAATGTTTTATAATTGGAAAGTTCTCCCTTAATGAGAATGTTTTTTAAATTGGAATCAAATTTCATCTTTTTGTTAATGTAAGAATTAATTTCAGATACTGTGAAAGTTTTATTTTCCATAACTTCACCTTTTAATCAATATTGTTAATATATTGTTTATATTAAATACAATTTTTCATGGAAAGTGTCGGAAGTCATTTTGCCAACAAATTAAATGATATTCAATATGTTTATATGCTATTTGAACAAATATACAAAATGTGTATTGAATTATTCATTAAAACTGAATATTTTTGAGGTTATTTTTATGGCGGCATTTGATAGAATTAAATCTGGTGTTGAAGAGTTAGATGAAACTTTAGATAACATTCGCCTAGGGGATAATGTGGTTTGGCAGGTATCTAATTTAAAAGAATTTTCATATTTTGTCAATCCTTTTGTAAAACAGGCGCTTGAAGATGGTAGAAATTTAATTTACATTAACTTTGGACAACATGAACCATTAATTCCAATGGATGATGAGGATTTCGAAAAATTAGAATCTGAAAAAAACAATCCTGAAACTGAATTTGCAATGATTGAAAAGGATGGGATTAAAATCTATAAAGTTGATCCAATGGAACAGTTTGAATCATTTACTCTGGAAGTTCATAATATCATTACAAAAGAAGGATTTGATGCATTTTATGTATTCGATTGTTTATCTGACCTGCAGTCTGCATGGGCAACAGATTTGATGATGGGCAATTTCTTTAGAGTTACATGTCCTTATTTATTCATACTTGATACTGTTGCATATTTCCCTGTTATAAGGGGAAAACACTCATTCGAGTCAATTGCAAAAATCAGGGAAACTACACAGCTATTCTTAGATGTCTACTCCAATAAATCAGATGTTTATCTTCATCCTTTAAAAGTATGGAACAGATACTCCCAAACAATGTTTTTAGGCCATAAATATAATCCGGAATCTGGCGAGGTCACAACCTTAACAGATGGTATGGAAGTTTCTAAATTCTATCAGGTAATCAATTCCGCCTCTGCTTACAACAATGAACAAAATACCGACAGTTGGGAGCGCTTCTTTACAGCTACTGAACTTTTGCATCAGAATGGTGTTGATGTTTCCGATAGATGCGATTTGATGTGCAGCATGATGATGGCAAAAGACGAAAAAGTTTCTGAAAAGATTAAACAATACTTTGACTATGAAGATTATATTAGCATTTACAATCGTCTGGTCGGAAGCGGTATGATTGGAGGAAAAGCATGTGGTATGCTTTTAGCTCGTAAAATCATCGAAAAAGAAAGGCCTGACTTATATGAGAATTTTGAACCTGACGATTCATTTTACATTGGTTCTGACTTGTTCTACACTTACATTGTTTATAATGATTTGTGGACAATTCGCGTAAAGCAAAGAACTAAAGAAGGTTATTATGAAGCAGGTAGCGAATTAGAGGAAGGCCTGAAAAACGGAACATTCCCTGAAGATATTAAAAATGAATTCAGAAGGGTTCTGGATTATTTCGGTCAAAGTCCAATCATTGTCCGTTCAAGTAGTCTCTTGGAGGATGGATTTGGAAATGCATTTGCCGGAAAATACGAATCTGTATTCTGTGTAAACAGGGGTTCTCTTGAAGAACGTCTTGAAGCATTTGAAGAAGCTGTTAAAACAGTTTATGCAAGTACAATGAATATTTCCGCATTGGAATATAGGTCTTTAAATAATCTAGATGATTGTGATGAACAGATGGGACTTTTAGTTCAAAGGGTATCCGGGTCTTATTATGGGGATTATTTCTTCCCAACAATTGCTGGAGTGGGCTTTTCTTATTCCCCATATTCTCCACAACCTGACATGGGGCATAATGGAGGTATGTTAAGGTTAGTTATGGGATTGGGTACAAAAGCAGTTGATAGAACCCAAAATGATTATCCAAGAATTATTAATCTGGACAGACCTCATGCAATAGACCATCCTAATGTTGCAGATCGCCATAAATATTCCCAACACTCTTTAGATGTCCTGGATTTAAAGGAAATTTCCCTTCATGAAATTCCAGTTGATGAAGGTTTGGAAGTCATTCCAAGATATGCAAAAAGACCTGTCATTGAACATGACACCGAAGCCGAAAGAATATTTAGGGAAAGGGGTCAGAGAAGAGAGATTGTATTTGTAAACTGTAATGGTATTGTCAATAATGACAAATTCATCTTTATGATGAAGGAATTGCTTAAAACTCTTGAAACAGCTTATGATTATCCGGTTGATGTGGAATATACTGTAAACATTGGTGCAAATAATTCATTTGTAGTAAATCTCTTGCAATGCAGGCCACTTCAGATTTCAACAACAAATGAGGTTATTGAAATACCTAAAGATGTTGGCGAAACATATTTCCATATTAAAAAAGCGTCAATGGGACGTTCAAGAAAAGAAATCATCGAAACATTGGTTTATGTGGATTCACACAAATATTATGAATATCCATATGCTAAGAAAAGCTTAATTGCAAGAATCATTGGTGAAATCAATACTTATTGCAAGGATCATGAAAAAACTTCCATGTTAATTGTTCCGGGAAGAATTGGAACTTCATCACCCGAGCTTGGAATACCTGTTGTATTTGCTGAAATTAGTCAGTTCAGAGCTATTTTAGAAGAATCATACAGTAAAGTAGGTTATGTTCCGGAATTGTCATTTGGAAGTCATATGTTCCAGGATTTGGTTGAAGCGGATATTTATTATGGCGCAATATTCGAAAACGATAAGAGATTGGCTTTTAATAAGGACTTGATTAAGGATTATCCGAACATTCTCCACGAGATTAATGATAAGCTGGATGATGAAATCTATGAAATGATTCATGTAGTAAACTTTGATGATGATAATCTGGAATTTTACCATGACATGAAAAACGATGAAAGTAAATGTATTTTAAAGTGAAAATACAATATAAAAATAGGTGTTTTTTATGAGAATTAAAGGCGAATTATTTGGTAAAGAAGTTCTCGATGCAGAAATTCAGATTGTAGGTAAAGTTTCTGATGTAATTTTTGATAAAGAAACTTTTGAAATTACTGATTTGGTAATGAAAAAGTCCGGATTTTCCGAACAACTCAAAGATAGTGAAAATATTGTCCCAATGGAGCTTGTAAAAGTTATTGGAGATAAGATTTTACTTAAAGGCGAAGATGATATATAATGACCTCAAAGGAATATTTAATAGATTTATTAAAGGAAAATGAGGTATTTCTTGAAGGCGACTTCACATTATCTTCAGGAAAGAAAAGCAATTATTACATTAACATGAAAAAAGCTATTACTGAGCCTGAAATCCTATCCACTATATCTAAACTAATCACCCAAAAGATTGTTGATGAAGATATAGATAAGGTTGCAGGTCCTGCTTTAGGTGCAGTTCCAATCGCTACTGCGGTTTCACTTGAATCCAAACTTCCTTTATTGATGATTCGTAAGGAAAAGAAAGGTTATGGTACTTCCAAACTCATTGAAGGTGAGTTAAACGAAGGAGACAATGTCATTGTTGTAGAGGATGTTTCAACTACTGGAGGGTCTCTTTTAAAAGCAATAAACGCTATTAAAGAAAATGGCGGAAATGTAAAAAGGGCATTTGTTGTAGTTGATCGTGAAGAAGGAGCAATTGAAGAATTTACAAAGGCAAATATAGTTTTAGAACCTTTAATAAGTGTTAGTGAATTTTTTAATTAAAAAAAGAAGGAATGATGAAAAATATTTTCATCATTTTTTTACATGATGGACAAAATGTGGAAGTTCATCAATTATAATGCCAAATGCAGTTTTAACTGCATTGGGAGAACCAGGCATTGAGAAGATTACTGTTTTTTTGTAAATGCCAGCAGTAGCTCTGGAAAGTAATGCTGCTGCACCGATTTCTTCATAAGATTTTGCTCTGAATAATTCTCCAAATCCGTCCAATTTCTTTTCAAAAAGTGATTCTACAGTTTCAACAGTAATGTCACGAGGATCAAGTCCTGTTCCTCCTGTTGTTAAAATCACATCAATGTCTTTTGAAATCATATCCTCAATAGCGTTAATCAAATCTTCTTTTTCATCAGGAATTAAACTCCTTGATTTTAAAGTGTATCGTGCTTCAATTTCATCCGCCATGTATTGGCCGGATAAATCAGCCTTTTTTGATTTTCTACTATCACTAAGAGTGATGATACCGCAAGTAATGTCTTTTGATGATTCTTTTTGATGTTGTGCAGATGTTTCACTTTTCATATTCTTCCCCTTATTCCTTTTCGATAATATCTTTGATGATTAAATATTCATCATAACTTTTTATTAACTTATCGCTTGGATGAAAAATAGATGTTTTGCCGAATTGTATTCTTTCAACATATCTATGTTCAAGAAGAATTTTCAAATGGAAAGTTACGGTGTTATAATCAACATGTATTAAATCGGATAATTGATTGGCATTACATGGTTTTCTCAGTAATGTATCAATGATTTTTATTGTTGTTTTTCCACCTTTTCTACCCATTAATAGACTTAACAGTTTTTTATCTTCTAGTTCCCAATGTTTTTTTTGAGACGTTCCATTTTTATCACCAACTTTCATTTTAACCATTTTTCTACTCCAAGATTAACAATAATATTCAAAGAGATTATTTGCCCACCTTAGAGCATTTTTGTCTTTAGCAATTAGAATTTGGGAATCGTCGTAATGGCCATCTTTAAAAAATAGGGATAGTGCCATAAAATCTTCAGAACAGGTTAAAAACACTTTAATATTCATTTTTATAGTATTGATTCTTACTTTTTTATGTTTGATTAAAGCGTTATTAAAAAAATCGTTTCGTTTTATTGAGTATAATATTGGTTCGCTCACGATTAGTTCCAAACTTTCTAATTTATCACCATTTAAAAGCTTTATCATTTGTTTGAAGTGATTTTCTGAATAGATTGGCAGAATTATTTTTAGCTTTTTCGCGTTAGTCATCTGGTTAATGTAGTTTGTGAATGCATTGGATAAATCGCTTGTTGTTGAGTTAATGTATTGTGCATCTTTTAGAAGATATATATTTTTTAAGACTTCATCGGGAATGTCTTTTAAATAGTGTGAATCCCAAAATTCTTTGCTCTTATTGATTGAATACCAGTTATCAATAAGTTTTATTAGGTTTGTAGTTAATAGATATCCGTTTGAAGTTAATTTATAATATTTCTGAACTTTTTTTACAAGATTGATGTTTTCGAGTTCTTTTAATCCATGCAATATTGTTGCTGAGGGTTTTTTCAATTCGTTACGTAATTCATCTAGGTTTTTAGAGTTATTATAGAGGGCTAAAAGCAATTTTGTACGCATGCTTGATGTTAAAATGTATTTTAGATTTTTAAATTCTTCGCTTAATTCATTTTTACTTTGAGAAGCAGTCATGTTATCACACGTCCTTTTATGTTTTCAAATAGTTCATCCGCCCAGTCATGTGATTTTTGATTGTTTGAGATTAGTATCCTATTTTGATCGAAACTGCCATCATTTTTAAATAGTCCTAAACTCATGGTTTCATCGCATATTGTCAGATAAATCTCTAAATCCTCAAAAATAGCATATGTTTTTAATTTTCCTTCATTGATTCCTTTTTTCCTTATTTTTTCATCGATTTGACTTATTATTTCTTTAGAAATAGTTTTGGGCATTATGAGTTCCACTGATCCTCCGTTCATTAAAATTTTTTCAATAATGTGAGGATAATCTGGATGAAGGTAAGGAAATATGGCTTTTACATTTTCAGATTCAATCAACTGTCTTTTAATGGTGTTATGGGTTTTGTAAATATCAATTGGTGTTGTTTCAATTAGCTTAGAATCTTTTAGGTCAGTAAGATTTCTTATTGAATCTAAAGTTAGCAGTTCAATGTTATGTTTATCCCAAAATGCTTTATAGTCATGAATTAATTCAACACTTTTTTTAAATTCCAGCAATGTTTTTAAATAAATTTCTGTCATTGGTGTGACATAATACTTGCTTTTGTTTTTTATAATAAAATTTCTTTTAATTAATTTGTTTATATTGCTTGAAACAGAGCTATAATTGATTTCAGTTTTTTTAACGATTCCTCGAATATTGTTTGGCCGTTTATTCAATTCATTTATGATTTTTAATCGAATTTCTGACTGTGCAAGGAATCGTATTTCCTCATTGATGTCATTGTGAGTTGTCATTTCAGTTTCCTCCAAATTTTTTAAATCATAAAAATTTTTTTAAAATCTCTATGAATTTTCTTGTAATATCAATTTTTACAGTCGAAATTTAAATATATTTTTCAAAAACTCTTTAAAAACTCTCTAATATCATTATAAACAATTTTAATAATCTTTTCAATATTCATTCAGTAATCTTTCAAGATTCCTTCGGAAGGATTTCAATATTTTTTCCAGAATTACTAACTTTTATTAATTTATAATTTTAAATATAGTGGTATGGAGACATGTTATATTTTAGATGCATCAGCTTTTATTAACGGATTTCATATTGGTTCGGGTAATAATTTCACGGTTCCTGAAATTACTGCTGAGATAAAAGATTTTGAATCTCGTTTGATGTTTGATAGCGCTATTGAAGAAGGAAATTTAATTATACAAGATGTCCCAATTCAGTATATAAATTGTGTTAATGATATTATATCTGAATCTGGTGATATTTTAAGGTTATCATTGCCTGATACAAAATTGATAGCTTTGGCATACATGTTTTCAAAAGAAGGTAAATGCGTCAAAGTCATAACTGATGATTATACAATTCAGAATACTTTAAAGATTATGGATATCCCCTTTTCAGGCATTATCACTGATGGAATTAAAGAGGTTTATAATTGGAAGAAAGTTTGTGAAGGCTGCAAAAAGGAATTTGATGAAGATTATCCTTTTGATGATTGTGAGATATGCGGGTCTAAAATATTTAAAAAAAGAATCAGGGTGAAGAAATGAGGATAGGTATTGTTGTCCATGGCCCAAATATTATTGATTCGGGTTATGCTTTAAAATTGATTGATCTTTTAAAGGAATATGGTGATGTCAAAGTAAGACTTGGGGGAACCATGGGTAGAACTGCAGTTATCGATGCTAGTTTAGAAAATGTCATTGACATTACCCGCAAACTGGTCCCAAGCGATTCTTTAAAGATATTTCATGATGATAATGTTGACATGATTTTTCTACTAAATTATGGGAAATCCGATGTCACAGGCCAAGTTTTTGGATATAAAGTTTATAACCATTATGCTGATAAAATTACAGACAATAATATTCCCGTTATTCAAATTGAGCGTCCGGGTGAAAAAGACGGCAGTGTCATTCCTTGGAATAATGATTTAGAGATTGTTCATGAACTATCCCAAAGATTGAACCTTTCTGTTGTAAAACCGGATGAAATTTATGATAATCACATTAAAAATGATAATCCTGATGTTAATCAGAGGATTGTTCATGGAGTAAGTCCCGGTGAAAATATAATGGTTAACAGTGTCATTATTGGCAAGACTGATTCTAACCGACTTACATTAATAGCTAAGGATAATCATATTGTGGATATCATTGGTGGGGAGCTTAAGGAACACGGTCTTGAAAAGCTTGGTGAAGTTGATTTGGACTCAGCAATCATTAAAACAGGTCTTTTAAGGCATGCAAAAATCACACCAAGAGTCATTTCAACTGATAAGCCTAATGATTTCAAGGTTACTTTTTTGGACCATGCTGGTGAAGATGTCTATAGATTCAGGGATTCCTCGCTGGTCATTACAGTTGGTGATGATACAACATTAATCTCTTCTGATATTCTTTATAGATTTGATATACCTGTAGTTGGAATAACTGATGGAGATTTGGACAAGGTTGTGGAAAATGGATTTAAGGTTAAAAATTCCATCATCTTTGAGGTTGAAAGTGGTTTTGATGACATCATTGGTCAAGATATTAAGAGGATTCTCTTTGAGGATAAACCGGTGTCCTATGATTTTTCAGATATCGAGGAAGTTCGTGACAAAATTGTCGAAATAATAAAAAATATTAATTGCAAATACAAAATTAATTATATTAATTAAACTGGATGTGTAACTTTGGATTTTAAAAATCTTGTTCGTGAAATTCAAGAATTTAAAGGTGTATCTCGTAAAAGTTCAATTGATAATGTAATATCTCTTTTAAAAGAATCATATAATGTTTCCGGGGATGTTGTAATAGACATCGGTGATGATGCTTCAGCTATTGACATTGGAAATAATCAGGTAATTCTTCTTGCTGCTGACGGAATATGGGGTGACATCATGAATGTAAACCCTTATTGGGCAGGATATTGTTCTGTGCTTGTAAATGTAAATGATATTGCAGCAATGGGAGGAAAGCCATTGGCAATGGTAAATATAATGTCAATAAGCAATGATGATATTTATGAAGATTTATTGAATGGAATCAAAGACGGATGCCTGAAATTTGGTGTCCCAATGGTTGGGGGACACTTGCATCCAGATGGTGAAGTCGATTCTTTAGGAGTGGCTATTGTTGGCATTGCTCAAAAAGACAAGATAATTACCAGTTTTGGAGCAGAAGCCGGAGATAAAGTAATAGTTGCAATTGATCTTGATGGGAAACCTCATGAAATGTTTAGCTTGAATTGGGATACAACATATGACAAAGATGCACAGCTGGTTAGAGATCAAATTACCGCAGTTCAATACTTGGCGGAGCATGATTATATTAAATCCGGAAAGGATATTTCAAATCCAGGAATATTGGGAACATTGGAGATGCTGTTGGAAACATCCAAAAAAGGAGCTGTTGTTAATTTAGAGGATATTCCAAGAAATGAAAGTATAGAATGGGTTGATTGGTTAAGGTCATATCCTGGTTCCGGTTTTGTTTTTACGGCTTCAGAGGAAAAATGCGAGTATATTAAGGATTATCTTTCAAAATTTTCAATTGAAGCCAATGTGGTTGGGGAAGTAACAGATTCCAATTCACTTCTATTGAATTATAAGAATGAACAAGCTGAAGTCTTTAATCAAGAAAAAAATCCAGTTTTTATATTTAAATAAATGATTAAGGATTGCAAGCCTTGCATGGAACATATCCCTGGGAAATCGCAAGGTCTCTACTTTTAAAGTATACTCTATTATGCTCAGCAGTCTTTTGACCCCATTTGCAGGTTGATTTGTGGAATTTTCCCGAATTTGAGTTTCCGATATAGCTTCCAGTGTCACTAGGAACATTGTCTGAATGAGTATTAGTGTAAGTGTATTCTGAAGTTGCGACATGTTTGGAATCATCCACCCATTTATATGGATAAAACTCGCTTGGTGGAAGGTACATTATTTCTGCAAGACCTTCATTTAAAATTATTTCATTTAAGTTCTTTCCATCAACAATAACAACAGCCAATGTCCTACCATATCTGTCGTGCTTTTTGGCATCGTCAATATCCAGACCGATTTTTTTATTTAAACATAGTTTTTGAACAAAATTTTTAGAGGCAATATATCCTTCTACACCTCTTTCAGGGGTATTTACTCCAACAAAACGTACTTTTTCGCCGTTGTCCAAATAAATTGTGTCTCCGTCAACAACTTCAGTACAAATTGCGGTTTCTTCAACTTTACAATCAGTATCCGGATACTTATTTAAAATATCTGAAGAAGACATATCGCGGTATTTGGAAAATGGGATGTCATGTGTAAATCCGGTTCCAGTATATGCGCTTGCAACTGAAATTGCCCCTAATGCGATTATTAAAATTATCAGTAAAGAGAAAACATCTTTTTTAGCAATGGTCATTATTTTTCCTCCATACTATAATGTTATAATTTTGTGTAAATATAATTTTTGCAATCAAATAAGAAATTTTATTATATAATGAAATTATAAATATATAATATTAAAAATTCTTATTAGGAGATTGTATGTTAATTAAAATTAATGGAGAAGAAATAGATGTAGCAGATGCTTCTACAATTCAAGACGTGATTGAAGAAACAAATGCTCCCTATACTCCTGGTAGTATTGTTTGTTTAATAAAAGGTAAAAAAGAGCTGGAAAAAAATATTAGTAAATATAAAATTAAAACTAATATAGGTTCTATTATTATCCAATTAGACGAATCTGAAGATGCAAAACCTCTTGTTGATGTTTGGAAGAATCAATATGAGGATTTTGTTGATTTGGACATTCGTTGGTCTACTCCAACTGAAGTAGCTATTGGGCCTATCGTAACTGATTTGGAACCTACTTCTGATGAATTTAAATATTATGAAGGAGATGTAGTTTTAAGTTTATCTAGTTTTAGTAATGAGTCTACTCATTTAATAATGCTTAAAGAAAACACTACTAATGTTTATAGTGTACCTCCATACAATAAAGGTATATTCGCTCGTGTAATTGGTGGTAAAAAAACTTTGGAACAGTTAACTGATGATGATAAGGTAACTGGTATTGAGCCAATCATTGAAAGAAGTACCACTACCGATAGTACTTCTGTATCCGATTTAAGCACTGTTTTGGAAGAAGGCAATGAATTATACACTTATGTTTCTTTTGAAATTGATGAAGATTCTCCGGTCTGTGTAGAACACATGTTTTCACTTATTAAAGATGAGAGAATTAAAGTTTCATTTGAAAGTGATTCATTTTTAGGCTTTTATGATTTGGCAGGTCTTGTAAAACCTAAGGAAGATACCACACAAAGAACTAGAGGAACAATTACAGTTAGAAATGCCGGTGTGGGAATTGGTAAGCTTTATATTTACCGTGAAAACAGAGTTTTAACTCCAAATCATACTACTGTGGGTAGAATTGTAAACGGTATGGAAATTATTGATATTGCAAGAGAAAACGAATTTATTACTATCAAATCTGAACAACAAAGATTGATGCTACTCAATAAGACCCAAAGCGAAGCAACAAAGATTCTATCTGAAGTTGGCGTTGAGCACATGATTGACGGATTGGTTGATGATGATGCAATAATTGTCGAGCAAGAACCTAAACATACAATTGATATTCTAAAAGAAGGTAGGGTAATAACTAAAGCTGTTAAAAAAGAGGATTTATGTGCAATTAAGTTTGTTGATAATGCACCAAGGTCTGTAAGATATTTCAAATTGTTGTCCGGACTTTTAGAAAACCCTGTTGGTAAAATTAAAGTTCACTTTTCAGTGCCGGGCATGCATATTGTAATATTTGAAGGGGATAAGAAGGAAGCAAAGGGTTTAATCCCTGAAAATAACCCTGTTGATAAAGTTATTAGAGGTCAAATAGGTATAACTAATATGGCTTCAAAAAGCGCAGGTTTAATTGGTATCAGATTCGAGGATAATGCCGAATTCGGACCGACTGCAGAAAGCTTTGAAGCAACTAACATTATTGGGGATATTACCTCAGATTATGACAGTCTTGAAAAATTAAAAGAAGGAGTTGTAGTATATGTCACCGAATCTAACCATGAGTCCTGATTTAGGTACAGAAGATTGGGATCCTGATGTAATTACACGTATGATTTTTATTGGGCCTGGCGCTCATGTAAGTGAACAGGAAATTGTCACAGCATTTCATATGCTTGGCCTGCCGCTTACAATCAAAAATACTTGTTATGGATCTATGATCAGTGGAAAAAGTGAAGATGTCTATAAAGCTATTGAAGAGATAAGAAAACTTGACCCAAGCCACATTTTCACAAAAGAAAGAGGATTTGCTCCGGGTGACCCAAGAAGATGTAGAGGTCATAGGTTTGGTCCTAGAGAAGGTTTCCACCAAATGGAAAAGGAATATAGAATACTTGGTTTTGTCGCAGAAGCTTTAGATAATCCTAAAGAAGTCGAGATAGAAGAGAAAAAACCAGTTAGCATTGACGAATTTAAAAAAATCATGAATGAATGTTTAGAAAATAAAGAGTAGGTGAAAATATGGTTAAAATAGCTATCTATCCTCCAAATTCATTAGTCTTAGCAGATTTACTTGAAAGGAAAGGTCATACTCCATTAGTTTTACAAAAACAAATCAGACAAAAAATTAAAGATCCGGAGATTGATTCTCCGCCAATGAATATTACTGAAGATGATCCGATTAAAGGACTTAAATATGCAGCAATTGAAGTTCCTTCCGGTGTTCGTGGAAGAATGGCAATTATTGGTCCACTTATAGATGAAGCGGAAGCGGCAATTGTTGTTGATGGCGCTCCATATGGTTTCGGTTGTATTGGATGTGCAAGAACCAACGAATTATCCATTTTCTTACTTAGGAATAAGGATATTCCAATTTTAGAACTTGATTATCCAACTAACCAAGATGAAACATATGTGATGGTCAATAAAATCAATGAGTTTGTAGATTCACTTGAGGGGGGAGAATAATATGGTAAAAATTGCTTTAGTTTCATGCGGAACAGAATATAGTGGAATTCAAAAGGAAATAGAAAAAGCAGCAAACAAATTTGGTGCTGAAATTATTCTTCCAGAAATCGATTTAGATTACATAGATGAATCTTATGAAAAATTCGGATTTTCAGCTCAAAGTTCAAGCTTAAAATTAATGATTGCAAGGGCCATGGCTATTGTTGAAGGCAGGTGCAAGCCTGATGCAGTATTCATTGCAACTTGTTTTAGATGTGCCGAAGCGGCATTGGTTAGAAATGAAGTGAGAAGGTTTATACAAAACAATACCCGTATTCCAGTAGTTACCTACTCATTTACAGAAAGAACAAAAGCAGACGAATTGTTCATCCGTATGGAAGCGTTAGCCACTACTGTAACTCGTAGAAGCATTCTTGCTCGTGAAAAACAAGAAGGCCTTACTCTTGGTTTGGATTCAGGTTCAACTACAACAAAAGCAGTTCTTATGGAAAACAACCAAGTCATCGGAACTGGCTGGACATCCACTAAAGACATTATCGAATCTGCTAAAACAGCTGCTGCAGAGGCATTTGGCCAAACAGATTATACTTGGGATGACTTAGATGGTATCGGAACTACCGGATATGGTAGATTTACCATGGGCCAAGAATTTAAAGCAGAACTTATTCAGGAAGAATTGTCTGTTAATGCAAAAGGCGCAGTATATCTGGCAGATTGTCAAAAAGGAGAAGCTACAGTACTGGATATCGGTGGTATGGATAACAAGGTGATTACTGTTAACAATGGTATTCCTGATAACTTCACCATGGGAGGTATCTGTGCTGGTGCATCCGGAAGATTCTTGGACATGACTTCCCGTAGGTTAGATGTGGATATTACAGAACTAGGTCCTTTAGCAGTTCAAGGGGACTGGAGAAAAGCAATGTTAAACTCATATTGTATTGTATTTGGTATTCAGGATCTTGTTACTACACTTGCGGCAGGAGGTTCTAAAGCGGATGTTGCAGCTGCAGCATGTCACTCCGTATCCGAACAGGTTTATGAACAGCAACTTCAGGAAATTGATATCCGTGAACCTTTAATCCAAGTAGGAGGAACAAGTTTAATTTCTGGTCTTGTTGAAGCGGTAAGTGAAACTTTAGGTGGAATCGAAGTTATTGTTCCTGAATATTCACAACATATCGGTGCTGTAGGAGCCGCTCTTTTAGTATCTGGAATGGGACACAGACAAGATGATAAATAGTTTGATTAAAGGGTGATTTGATGTTAGTAGAATGCTATGATGAAAGAGGTGCAGAAGTTTATGAAATCATCATTAAACAGATCTTTCAGGATTTGGTATTAGGTTCAGCCGTCGATGATTTGAGAGCTTATGTTAATCCAGATGACCCTGTTTTTGTTTTAGCTATTAAAATGAGAAAAACTTCTAATGCCATTAGATTTAATGAAGTAGCTAATTTGACATATGATAAAGCTAATGACAAAACCGTAATTATCATTGACAATGAGAATTATCTTCCAAATATCCTAAAAGAGTTATGGAAGAGATTTTCAAGAGACGAAATTTATCAACCTAATAGATATCAGCTTGAAATTAGTGGGGATTACGCAGAATTAGGTTCAATAATCGTTGATAATCCTCAAACTAATTTGCAAAGGCGTGTTTATGATGCAGTCTTTAGGATATTGCCTGAAGGTTTTAAAAACATTAAGGATTTATCCACTGAAGATATTGTAACTGTTGTAGCTACCGATGAGTTAATTAAAGATGCTTGGATTGAAAAAGCACATGAGTTTATCGATGAGTTAAACAGTGGCAAGTAGAAAAGTTTATATATTTGTTCGTATCAATACAAAATAACAGGAGTTATATTTTAGGGAGTAGTGGTATTATGAACGAACACAAAGGTTCAAGATTTGCACACATTACAAGAGCACATCCATGTTTTAATGAAAAAATGCATGATAAAGTCGGAAGAGCGCACGTACCAGTTGCACCAAAATGCAATATCTTTTGTAACTTCTGTACAAGGGATATTAACGATGAGGAAAATAGGCCTGGTGTAACAAGTTGTATAATGAAACCTGATGATGCAATTACTCACATTAATGATGTTACAGCTGATGGTCCAATCGCAGTTGTAGGTGTTGCAGGACCGGGAGATTCACTAGCTAATGAAGAAACATTTGAATTCTTTGAAAAATTGGCGGATGAACAACCTGATTTAATTAAATGTATGAGTACAAATGGTCTTTTACTTCCAAAATATGCAGATAAACTTGCAGAACTTGGAGTAAACTCTGTTACTGTTACAATTAATGCAGTTGATCCTGAAATTGGTGAAAAGATTTATTCATTCATCAAATATGAAGGCAAGGTTTACAAAGGCCGTGAAGCTGTTGAAATCTTAATCAAAAATCAATTGGAAGGTGTTGAAAAAGCTGCTGCTAATGGTCTGGTCGTTAAAGTTAATTCAGTTTTAATTCCCGGGGTAAATGATGAACATATTGTTGACATTGCCCGTGAAGTTGAAAAACGTGGAGCTGCTTTGATGAATGTTTTACCTTTAATCCCATTAGGTAAAATGAAAGACCTGCAGAGACCTGACTGTTCAATGATGGAAAAAGTCAGGGAAGAAGTTGAAGAGATTATTCCGGTATTTAGAGCATGCACCCAATGTAGGGCGGATGCTTATGGAATACCTGGTAAGAAGAGCGAAGATCATCATTTAGGAATGACTCCACAAAGTCATTACTAAATACTTTTTTTATATTTTTTTTGCTTTTTCATCGCAATATTAAATATGGATGAAAAAGATAATTTTATTATTAATATCAATTATCATCGAATTGTAAAGGAGAATTAATATGGTTAAAACTTACGTTTTTGGACATAAAAATCCAGATAGTGACTCAATTACTTCTAGTATAGTAATGGCTAACTTAGAAAGAGAATTAGGAAATACTGATGCTAAAGCTTACAGATTAGGAAATTTAAATAAAGAAACTGAATTCATTTTAAGTTATTTGGATATGGAAGCTCCAGTACTTCTTGAAAGTGTTGAAGATAGGGCTAATGTTATTTTAGTAGACCACAACTCACCTGCCGAATCTGTAGACAACCTAGAAAATGCAAAAATATTAAAAGTTGTGGATCACCATAAACTTGCTTTAGAAACTTCTTATCCATTATCCTTAAGATTTGAACCTGTGGGCTGTACTGAAACAATCTTATGCAAATTATATGAAGAAAATGGTGTTGAAATTACCAAAGAAATAGCAACATTAATGTTGTCTGCAATTATTTCAGACACTTTGCTTCTAAAATCTCCAACCACTACTGAAGAGGATAAGATTGCAGTGGAAAAACTTGCGAAAATTGCAGAAATTGACTATGAGAAGTATGGTTTGCAAATGCTCAAGGCTGGAACCGACTTAAGTGATTTTTCAGTCGATGAAATTTTATCCCTTGATGCAAAACAAATTGACTTTAAAGATGTGAAATCAATTGTAAACCAAGTCAATACCGCTGATATTGATGAAGTTATGGAGATGAAAGAAGAACTTGAAGAGGGAATGAATAAAATTATTGATGATGAAGATTTGGATTTATTCATGCTCTTGATTACTGATATTGTTAACAGTAATTCTCAAGTAATTGTACTTGGAAAAGAATCAAGTCTTGTTGAAAAGGCCTATGATGTCGAATTAGATGATAACACTGTTTTACTTGTGGGTGTTGTCTCACGTAAAAAACAAGTGGTTCCTATAATGACTAAATATGCATAATTATTTTGGGTATTACTAAATAATTGGATTTTCTTACTATTTTTAGGTAAGGTTTATAAAGGATTGTTTTATAAATATATATTAGATGTATTTTTAATACATCTCTAATCAATCCAATTTTGGATATAAAATTAGACGGGAAGCATAATTACAAAACCTTTAATTGTATTTTTATACATTAAAAAAATTAGAAACTAACGTTAATTATGCTTTCAACCTTTTAAACTTTTTTTAACTGGGTGTTAACATGAAAACACTTGAATGGGAAGATAATAAATTAAAGCTTATTGATCAAAGAAAACTTCCTGATGAATTAACTTATGTTTATTGTGATAATTATCGGGATGTTATTGTTGCTATTAAAAACATGACTGTCCGTGGAGCTCCAGCTATTGGAGTATCAGCCGCTTTTGGAATGGTATTGGCAGACATTGAAGGTGTAGATTTAGATAAAGCTGCTGAAGAGATTAAGGCTGCAAGACCAACTGCGGTAAATTTGTTTTGGGCAGTTGATAGGGTATTGAATAGTGATGATACACTATCTGAAGCGCTTAAAATGTATGAAGAGGACATGGCAACAAACAGGGCTATTGGAAAGTATGGTGCTGAAATAATAGATGATGGAGACACTGTTTTGACTCACTGCAATGCCGGCGCTCTTGCATGTGTCGATTATGGGACTGCATTGGGTGTATTCAGGGCAGCCCGTGATGCCGGAAAAAACATTAATGTAATCTGTGATGAAACCCGTCCGCGAGGACAGGGTGCAAGTTTGAGCGTTTGGGAAATGCAACAGGAAAACATTCCAGTTAAACTTATTCCGGATGTGGCATCAGGATTTTTAATGTCACAGGGAATTATTGATAAAGTTGTTATCGGTGCCGATAGGATTGCAAAAGGGGGTGTTGTAAATAAGGTAGGTTCATTTATGGTTGCTCTTGCCGCAAAACACCATGACATTCCATTTTATGTAGCTGCCCCTTACTCTACCTTTGACAATGAAATCAATATTTATGATACTGTCATTGAAGAACGTGATGGTGATGAAGTAAGGTATTATGGTGGGGCTAGAATTTGTCCTGAAGGAACTGAAGTCATTAATCCTGCTTTTGATATAACTCCTAAAGAGTTAATCACAGGCATTATTACAGAAAAGGGAATTATTGATCCGATTTAGGCAATAATTCTAAAATTTTATTTTTTTGTTAGAAACTATTGTCCATTAAACAAATTGGGATTCAAAAATTAATTACAATTCATATTCTTTTTTTATGTAGTCTATTTTTTACATTCATTGTTAAACTTATTTAATATTATAAATATATTTACCTTTAAGGTGGAAAAAATGAGTGAAGCTATCAATGAGAATCTACGTCCTGAAAAATCAAATCTGCATCAATACATAGATAAATTTTTTGACATGCTAGTTCTGTATGACGATATCAAATCTCAAAATTCAAATAGTAAATTTAAACATGATTATAAAGGGTTATTAAAAGCTACTATTGATGTTTTTTTAGAATTTGAATCACAATACACAGCTTATGAGGTCTATGAGAATTTTTTAATGATTTATCAAATCACTCCTGAAGATAAAAGTGAAATTGATGAGGACAGTCCAAACAGCATTATAAGCGAACCGAACACCCTTCTTGATTTAGTGGATTTGATGAAAAAATATGAGGAAAATACTGGAGATTTAATAAACAGGCAAAGAGATCATTTCATTCATTCAGTAAACGTATTTGTATTAGGTTTGGCCATTTATGCCAAAAATGAAAATTATCGTGAAATCTTTAGGGAATATATTGTAGACAATGAATATTACAAAAAATATTATAGGACTCCTGATGATGAATTTTCACATGAGGAATTCCTCTACCGCTGGGGTATAGCAGCTCTTTTCCACGATATCGGATATCCTTTTGAAATAATTGGAAAACAAATTGATAAGGTAATTGAAGATGGAGTCATGTCCATTTCGGTTAATTATGATGTGACTGCCCATGTTGATTTCAGGGATTTCAACGAGTTCAATTCAATTGTAAAGATTCCACCTTATGACTATGCAGATAAGTTTAGGGACAGATATAAGGAAACTAAAGTATTGGACTTATTCAAGCCAACGGATATAATGGCTCATAAAATAGCTATGGATTTTGATTTCGACAAGTTCCAATTAAAAAAATTAGTCAAACATTTGAATAGCTTTGTCAGGTATATGAACGAAAATGGATTTGTAGATCACGGATACTTCTCAGCAATATTGGTTTTAAACTCTTATGGTAAATTAATCCAACAGTATATTGAAAAGGATAAGGATTTCTTCTTCTATCCAATCGTTGATAGTGCAACAGCCATTTTATTACATAACTATTACAACAAGACTTTACAAAGCAAGCTGTTTGGTCTTGGGAAATTGGATCCTGCCTGTTCCCCAATTTCATATCTGTTAATCTTTTGTGATGAACTTCAAGAATGGAACAGACGCCCGTATGGTGTTTTGGACAAGCAGAAAAACCATGTAAACGACTTTGATGTTGAAATTGATGGAGATAAGATTATTGTAAGGTATATCTTGAAAAATGGTTCCATGGGTCTCGGCTTTGAAGAGATGAAGGATGAATTCATCAATGAAGTGTTGGACGTTAGAAAAATATTCCCTGCTAAATTATCCATTTTGCCTAAGGTCGATTTGGATGATGTCCAAAGGGATAGTTTATTGGCGGACATTAAGGCTCCTGATGTATTAATGAGAAATATTGAAAAATTAGCTCATGAAATCAATGAACAATACCGAAGAACTGCAGGTGAGGATAAACCTTCATTCAATGAATTGAATTCAGATTTGAAAATGTCCAATATTCGTCAAGCAAAGTCAATTCCAAAAAAATTAGCATTGATTGGTTGTGAGATTGCCCATAAGACTGAAGAGGAACTGGCCGATACAAGAGATTTCGACACAAAACTTCAACAGATTGTTGAGGAGAATTACGGAAAAGGAACAAACATTGATGATATCAGTGATGAGATAATAGAGGAAAATTCCAAAATCGTCAGGATTCTTAAATTTTCCAATAAGGACATTAATGATTTGGCCATTTATGAGCATGACGAATGGTGTGATGAAAGAATAGGTAAAGGTTGGAAACCTGGCATAAAATCGATAGAAAATAAGACTACTCCATGTTTGGTGGAATGGGGCAAACTTGATGATCAATCCAGGCAATATGATATTGATACCATTAAAAACATCCCTAGACTTTTAGACAATATAGGTTTAAAAATCATTAGGAGCAGAATGAGGGCTCTTACATATAAGATGAATCAATTCTATGAATATGGCAAGCTTGACAGTAATTCCAGTGGTGAAAAGGAATTTAAAGGTTTGGATAATCATATTCAATTCTGTAATCTGAAACAAGCCAATCATTTAGTTCACATATTAAAAGACAAAGGTTATGAGTTCGTATCTCTTGATGACCCAAGGGAGATTGTTGAAACATTCGATTATGATGAAATTGAACACTTCGCTAAAAGGGAGCATGAAAGCTGGTATAAACTTAAACTAAACCTGAATAAAGTCTCAAGCAGGAATTTTGTTGAATGGGATGACCTTGATAGGAAAGTCAAGCACAAAAATAGAGAAACAATCAGACATCTTCCAGATATGTGCGCTGATAAGTACGTGGGATTAAAAATTGTAAGAAGTGAATAATTGAACCACTCCGGCTTAAAGAAGCCGAAGAATTCTTGCACAATAAATTAAAAAAATATAAAAAATAAGGAAAATTCAAATCCTTATTTTTTCACTTTAACTTTTTTTGTAACAGTTTCTTTGTATTTTGCTTGGTATTTGACTTTTTTGCCAACTTTAAGCTTTTTAAGCACTTTTGATTTAATGGTAACTTTAGCCACACCTTTTTTATTGGTTTTAGCTTTGTATTTTTTACCATTGAATTTAAATGTAACTGTTTTCTTTTTAAGGTATTTACCGTTAACCTTTTTAAGTGTTGCAGTCAAAACAAGCTTTTTAGCAGATTTTTTCACTTTAACTGTTTTTAAGCTCAATAAATGAGTTACGGTCAATGTTTTAGTCACACTAATGTTTGAAACCACGGTTGTGATTTTGTAGGTTCCTGGAGTTTGGCTTAAATCGATACTTGCAACACCATTGGAATTGGTTGTAGCGGTTTTATATGCTTTATCGTTGAGTAAAAATGTTACTTCAACACCACTTTCAGGTTTGTCATCAGCATAAACTGTAACTGAATATTTAGCGTTTTCAGTGTAAACAACTTTCAAATCATTAGCGACAATCTTAATGACTTTTACCTGAACGGTCTTATTAAAAGCGGCATAAACGTCATCCCCGGAATATACGAAAGTGATTTTGTGGTTTCCATTCTTATATTTGGATAAGTCAATTCTAGCCATATCATTAATAATTTGAACTACAAATGCTTTAACGCCATCAACATAGACTTCAATAGTACCAGTTGCATTTTCAGGGAAAACTAAAACAATAATACCGTCATCATTTGATTCAACAACCTCAGGAATTGATACATCAATCGGTTTTAGTTGCATTTCGTATTTGACTGGAAGATACTTATTTGATTTCACATCCCAATAATTTAAAATGTTGATGTCAAAAAGGTCTCCTTCATCTTGGAAAGTAACAGTATGATTGCCAGCGGTTAGCTTAGCAGTTGGGAAAGTATCATTTAATACTCCTTCTTCAATATCTAAAAAACCAACTCCCTTATTATTAACTCTGACTATAATGCTACCAGTTACGTTATAACCGAAGTCCATAAATACTCTTACATCGTCACCGACAGTAACATTCTGGGCAATTTCAACAATAGGCCTTACAACAAATACAGTATTGTTTGAAGCGCCATTATAATTATCATCTCCGCTGTATTCTATTTTGACATTATATTGTCCGGCAACTAGGTCGGCGAATTCACATGATGCAGAACCATCAGTTACAGAAGATGTTAAATTAAGTATTGATTCATCTCCTTTAAATAATGCGAATGTTACGGTATTTGTTGCATCACTTGGAAGAGTTACGGTTACAGTTTCTTTTTGACCGTATACAATGTCTTCAGGAGAAATTGTCATTGTAGGTGTTGTTTTTGCAACTGCCACTGTGAATTCAAGACTTTCTGATTGGGATGCTGTGTAATCTTCGCTGCCTTCGAATTTTGCAACAACATTATGAGTGCCTGAATCTGTTGGAGTGTAATAAAATTCTTTGCCGATGTCAGCTGTTCCAATAGGATTGTCATCAATAAATATCTTTGCAACGCCACTGACACGACTGTACGGATCAAGTACATCAGCTATGATTGTAATTTTTTCTCCAAGGTGTACGGCATCAGTATCAGTTGTCACTGTTGTTCTGGTGTCCAGTTTTACATTTATATCGCAATTTTGTATGGTTCCTCCAGAAACTGCATCATCTATGGAAGAAATGTCTTTGCCTATGAATTTACAATTGACGATTTTAAATCCGTCATCTGAATATATCGCCCAACCGAAATCAGCATCATTGTTGATGAAACTGGAATTTTCTATTTTGCCTCCACTATCTCCCCAGTAGACAGCACCACCGCTATTAACGGAAGTACAGTTCACAAAACTGGAACCGAATATGCGACCATTTTTAGATTCCCAATACCAGTTAATGGCTCCGCCGTCGTTTTCACAGGAACAGTTCACAAAACTGCAGCCAAAGACATAACCATTATTGCCTTCCCAATATATTGCACCTCCATCATTAGAGGAACAGTTAATAAAGTTGGAACTGGATACGGAGGTATCATTTCCAGATAAATAGATTGCTCCGCCAAACTCTTTGCTGGAACAGTTTACAAAATCACAGCTAGTTATATTGCCGTTATTACTGTATAAACGAATAGCTCCAGCACTGGTTGCGGCTCGACAGTTCACAAAACTACAACCGGTCACCATAACATTTGAACATTCCACATTATAACAATAGATGGCACCACCGCCACCATATTCCGCATAACAATCTATGAAATCACAATTAGACACGTCAATGTTATTGTCTTCATCATAGTAGATTGCTCCACCAAAGTCATGAGCACCATTATTTTTAAAGGTTGAATCAGCCAATACACATTCATTTCCGCTATCCCAGTAGATTGCTCCACCATTTCTGAATGCAAAGTTGTTTTCAAATACAGATTTTTCAATGCGTAAATTGGTTGCATTGTTTATATAAATGGCTCCACCAAATAATGCAGTGTTGTCTGTAAATCTAGAGTTATAGATAAGTCCATTGCTTTTTTTAACCCAACCCAGTGCTCCTGAACTGTTGGATGCGTAGTTATTGGTAAAATTACAATTAAGGATTTTACCATTTAAACTGTTCATATAAACAGCACCGTTATAGAAAGCAGAGTTATTCTCAAAGGAAGAATCTTTAATGACTCCATTTGAGCCTTTATAATAAAGAGCTCCACCATCATTTGCATTATTGTTATTAAACTGGCAGTTCTCTATAGTTCCGTCATCAGCTCTCCATTGAACAGCTCCACCTGAACCAGAAGAAGGAGCTTTTCCATTGGTAAAAATAATATTTTTCAAAGTTACATTGTCTGCAGATATATAAAAAATTCTTGATAAGTTTTTTGCATCCAATATAGAATTATTTCCATCAATATTTACAGGTTTGGTTATACTAATTTGTGTTCCGCTTCCCAAATAAGTCCCTGAAAGCACGATAGTATCTCCATCATCAGCATAATCAATCATTGTTTGAATGTCACTGAATGAACCTTCAGGTGCACTAATTACTTCATCATCACTTATAGATATTGATGATTCATCACCATCATTGATTTCTATAGGCGATTCATCATTAATTGCTAAATCATCTGACGTGATATTGTCCGATGCACAAGCAATTCCCATTGTAAAAACTAATAATAAACATAATGTTATTAATAGTGTCTTTTTATGCCTCATATTTCAACAACTCAAATTATAATTAATAATATCAATATAAATCCATATTTGTAATTAAAAAGTATTTATAATTTAAGTTTTTGATGGATATTGGTGATGATTATTATAATTTGCTGACTTTCCCATCAATAGCTACATGCCATTCTCCAGGGGAAGTGGATTTGACTTTGCGGCAATTGGTTATTTCAACTTGTTTTCCAACTTGTTTGCAGGCGCTTTCTAAACGTTTTATGCCCTGTTCATATGAATCAGAAAACTCATAGTAATTAATTATTCCATTATCTTCAATCAAATTAACGGCAACATCTAGGAAAGTATAAGCAAGACCTGGAAGATTCATGATTATTCTATCGAACTTGAAGTTAAATGATTCGCTAACTTCCCTCACATCCCCGCAGTAAGTTGTAATATTGCCCTTTAATTTATTTAACTTAATATTTTCATTCAGATACTTAATAGCCGCCTCATTAATGTCAACGGCAGTGATATCCACATTTTTACTTCGTGCTATCAGAATTGGAAACGGTCCGATTCCGCAGAACATATCCAGGATCTTTTCACCATCACTGACACTTTCCATTACTCGTTTTCTCTCTGTTGCAAGTCTTGGAGAAAAGTAAACCTCACGAACATCTAATTTCAATCTTGCACCATGTTCTTTGTGGATTGTAACTGAGTCATCCTCTCCAGCTAAGAATTCCAAATCACGAATGCGTATTGTTCCTTTTATTGCACTTTTTTTCATGTAGATTGCTTTTCTTTTAGTAAATTTAAGTGCGGCATCTCCAATTATCTGTTTTTTATCGACTAAATCATCTGGAATTTCTAGAATCACGATATCTCCTATTGTGTCAAATGATGTGCGCAAATTCTCGATTTCTTCAGCAGTCAATTCATCTTCAAGCAATTCAGAGAAGCTATGTGGAACTTTTTTCATTGGCTCTAAATGCATGCAGACTATCTCATAGCCTTCAACATTATCATTAACAGGAATATAACCGAATTCATCCTCTGCTTTTATACGGTATTCCATATTCATTAAGCCTTCTTCCATTAATTTTATGCGGGTGTCATTTAATTGTCTTAATGGAACTTTTACACATTTCATAAAGTTTATTATGATTAAATTATTATATAATATCTATGTTTTATTTAGTTGGTTTAGGATTATTTGATGAAAAGGACATATCCTTAAAAGGTGTGGAAGCATTAAAAAAAGTGGATAAGGTTTATGCTGAATTTTTCACT
>NZ_JAZNAN010000057.1:0-10447 GCF_045586545.1 Methanobrevibacter sp. | reverse complement strand
ATAATATTAAATTAAATTTTTTAAAATATAAAATAAAGGTTTTAAAAATGAGAGATTATTCTATTGAAGAGGCAATTGAAATAATTAATTCATGTGATCAATCGTTCATGCCTGATACTAAACATTTTGATGTTAGGAATATTCAACGGATTGGAGATTTTGACTTAATCTTTGAAACATTCTTACACAATCCATTAATGGGGATTATCAAGCAAGATTACAATAAATTTAGATTATATTTTGAACACAATCAGAGACCTACAAAAGATATATCATTAGTGATAGGTATAAATGATAATAAAGATGTGAAGTTTGTAACTGTTATGGAAACTTATAGAAATCAAAGGGTGAGAAAATGAACAACAAAGTAGTATATGATTATGACCGTCAAGGAGACTCATTATTCATATATTGTGTGGATGATTATGAATATGAAGTTTCACTTGAATTAGACAATGATGTGATTCTAGATATTGATAAAGATGGTAAACCTGTTGCATTTGAATTTCTAAATGCATCTAAAATATTCAATCTGGATAAAAGTCATTTTAATAATTTAACTAAAATTACTATTCAATCAATAATCACTGAAGAAGCTATAAATTTAAAAGTCCAATTATCAGTTCCGGTCCATAATAAAACACAAACTTTTGGAATGAATAGAATCACAACTAATCTAAATGGTATTCCTGCTATTGAATCTGAACTGGTTACAGCATAACATTATTCATTACATCGTAACAGCCTGATTTTATAATTATTTAGAAAATGAATTCTCTATCAGAGTTTTATTGCTTGAAATCTATAAGTATCGGAACTTTTTTATAAGTTTTATACGAATTGTTCGAATATCTGTGGCTTTTTTTTGATTCTGATAATCAGATATATTGATGCATTTACCTATGTCAAACATAGTAGAAATCGTCAACATGTAATCAAAATCATAGCTAAATTAGTATTTTAAATTTCAAGTTTATATGATTAGACTAAAGATGCCCAATATAAAAAAATAAAAATAGTGGTAGCGGATAAAAATCCAACTACTTTAAAAACTTAACACTCGAATCCGCCGTCGCACCTGATGATTTGACCGTCTAAGAATTCGGATTCGTCAGAAGCAAGGAATAATGCTAATGCAGCAATATCTTCTCCTTGACCTACTCTTTTCATAGGGGCTCCGTCAATCATCATTTGCAATGCTTCCACTCCTCCAATACTATCCACCATAGCGGTGTGGATAGCACCAGGAGCAATACCGTTACATCTTATTTCAGGACCAAGTTCGAATGCTATGGATTTGGTAAGACCTGCAATAGCGTGTTTGGATGAGATGTAACCTACAAATCCAAAGTGTGCAGCGTAGGATGCTACTGAACAAGTGTTAATAACAACACCTTTTCCTTTTTCTTTCATTACAGGAGCTACCAATTGTGTTAAGTATAATGGAGCGTATACGTCAACGGCAAATACTTTGTCCCATTCCTCTTTGGTAATTTCCAAAAGAGGAGTCACGCTTAAAAGTCCTGCATTGTTGAATAAAATGTCGACAGTTCCATATTTTTCAATGGTTTCATCAAAGATTTTTTTAATATCGTCAACATCAGCCATATCAGCAATAACTGCAAATGCTTCTCCACCAGCTGCTTTAATATCGTCCACTACTGCGTTTGCTCTTTCTTCGTTTCTTCCAGTTACAACAACCTTAGCACCTTCTTCAGCAAATAATTTGGCTGTAGAACGGCCCATACCAGAGGTTGATCCAGTAACGATTGCTACTTTTCCATCTAGTTTACCCATTAATATCACCTTCTTTAATCATATTCCTATGATTTTGTGTTTAATACTTTGTAATCAAATGTATTTAAATATTAATAATATTTTTTGCATAACTCTAAATACAATTCAGAATTTTTTTAAAATACATTGTTTAATGACCATTATCTTAAAAATATTATCTTTTTTTTTTAATTTATAAAAATAACTGCAAACAGGGTTAAAGTTGAGAATATGAGAACGGTTGGTCAAATAATCAATGGGTCGAATAGGATTAAATATTTATACTAAAAAAAGCATAATAGTATAGTTAAAATCCAGTACATGGATTACTTTTTCAGATATTTATTTTAGACGTGTATCCGAGTGGTCAAAGGAGTAAGATTCAGGGTCTTATGCATTAGTTGCTACGTGGGTTCGAATCCCACCACGTCTATTTATTGTTTTTTTAGCTTTTTAAGAGTGAATAGGATTTTAAAATTTTATAATTACCAAAAAAATAAATTTAGTATTGGAGTTTTAGTACTGAATCGATAAGTATACGAACAATTTCATATGTTTTAAAACGAACAGTTCGTATTCATTTTATTTTTTTTAAATTTGTTCAATTTTTCAGCTAATTCTTATTTAAATGGCTAATTTTTGCTTTATAGTTACATTTATTAAGCAATAATTAAAAACATAACTATATAACATGGGGGATGGATTAAATGAGCGAACAGAAACCCGTACAAATCTTTTCAAATGCTAATGAAAACATTGGCGTTAACGTTATTAAAAGTCCAGTAAAACTAACAATTTTAGAAATGCTTAGAGATAGTGAAATGGAATTTGACGAAATCGTCAGCAATACAGGTAAATCAAAATCAACAGTTTCTGTACACTTAAAAGGTTTAAGAGAAAGTGGAATTATATCTTATAGGGTGCATCCGGTTGACAACAGAAAGAAAATATTTTATCTAAACTCCAAATATATAGGTTCTGTAAATGTCCGTGAACCAAAAGAAATAGAAGAAACTCAAGCTGACTATTTACTTAAACATATTGTGGATGAAGACGCTGAATTTTCAACATTATTGTTCCATACACTTAAAGCAATGCTTATTCAGGAAGGAGTTAATATAGATCCTATTTTGCAGTCAACAGGAAATAGTATAGGGAGATCTATTTTTCAAATAATGTATGATGATGATTTAGACGTGTTCATGGAGAACATTGCTAATTTCTGGGAAAGAAAAGGGCTAGGAAGGATCACATTCGAAGTTGGTCAAATAATTAAGATTACAACCTATGACTGTTTTGAATGTGGATTGCTCCCAAAAACTGGAAAACCGGCTTGTTTTTTAGATACAGGAATATTTGAGGGTTTATTCACAGAATTCTTTAATTTACCCGTAAGTGTAATTGAAACTCAATGCTACACTATGGGTGATGAAAAATGTGTTTTTGAGGTAGAGCCTCTAGGCATCAGACCTCATTAATCTTTTTTGAATTGAATTATTGAAGTTGTCAGGTAAGGTTTTTCATCGGAAAATCCTTCAATAATCTTTTCGTTTTCACGGGTACAGTTTTGTACAGAATAAATTTCTTTTTCCCCTTCTTTTTCTTCTATTTTTGCTTCAAGGTCTGTTGTGTTTCTTGATGCTTTCATAAGTACGATTGAATCGCTGTAATCTAAAACTTGTTCTAATCTTTCATCTATTTTAGGAACAATTGTTAAAATTTGGTTTTGTTCTACTAAAGCCTTATTTCTAGCGGCAGCACATGCAGTGAATGATGTAATTCCAGGAATTGTTTCAATTTCGTAGTCATCGATTAATTTTTTCTGTAAGTAAGAGTAGGTACTGAATACTGATGGGTCTCCAAGTGTGATGAAAGCCACATCTCTTCCGCTATCAAGGTATTGAGCAATCATTTCAGATGCGCTGGTCCAAATCTTTTCAAGTTCGTCTTTATCTTCAATCATTGGAAAGATAGGTGTAACAAGCATTAATTTTTTAGAATCTTCTCTTTTATCAAGGATTGGCCTAACAATGGATAATGCTATACTTTCTTTTTCTTTTGAAGATTTTGGAGTAAATACAACAGGAACACTTTCTAAAACTTTACAAGCCTTAAGTGTAAGCAGTTCAGTATCTCCAGGTCCAACACCAATTCCAAATAATTTTCCTTTTTTAGTCATATAATCACTTTTAATATCAATTTTAAATGTTAAATATTATTTAACAAATGCTCTTTCTATAATTTATTTATAGTATACTTACCTAATATATTTTTAATGTCAAATTCAATGTTTTGTCCAAATTGTGGAATGCTTAAAAGTAATTGTACCTGTGGAAAGTACCCAAAAGAGGAATCTAAAGGTCCAACTAATTTATTTAGCTTTGCTAAGCCTAGAAGTTCATCAATTTTAGATGATGAGATACCTGAGGTATATTCAGTTGATGACCATAAGCAGGATGAGGGAACTTTCGCCTATTTAAAGGAAATATATCCTCATATTGATGATGAAATAATTGAAAACTTCCCATTTAAAGAACCTAGATTGGGCCAGCTTGAGATTATTCAGGATATTAATGATGCAATTAAAAAAGGGTACAAATACATTGTTTTAGAGGCAGGAACAGGAACAGGTAAATCTGCAATAGCCACAACTCTTGCTAAAATGTATGAATCAGCATATATCCTAACAATGACAAAGCAGCTACAGTCCCAATATTCGGATGAATTTGAGTTCCCATTGGTTAAGGGAAGGGGAAATTTTGCTTGCTTACATGATAATCTAGAATCTACATGTGACATAGGGGCTTGTAAAACAACACCAACATCCTCTAAATTTTTCTGTCAATATGGTGTGGCTAAAAATCCTACCCTTGATGCAGAGTTGGCTTTTGAGGATTCATTCGGTGGAACTGTATTTTATCAATCACATAGTCATTGTCATTACTGGAATCAAAAAGCAAATGCGGTCAACTCTCCAATCACTTTAATGAATTATGATTATGCAATTGTTGAGCTTAATTATGTTAAACATTTTGGAACAAGATCTTTATTGATTCTTGATGAAGCCCACAATATTGAGAATAAGTTAATGGCAACAATGGAAGTTACATTATACAATAGGACTCTTGAAAAGGATATTAATAAACGAATATCTCCGGAAACTTTAAAAGATGGTGAACTTGAGGACTGGAAAATGGAAGTTGATGCCATCAGAGAATCATATGAAGACATTGATTTGAAAGATGTCAGTAAAAATAAGGCGGATAGGATAAAATCAACAATTTTCAGACTTAAAACTCTTAAAAATAACCTTGATAAGGAACCTAGAAACTGGGTTATCGATGCTGAAGAGACTGGAGTTACATTCAAGCCGTTAAGGGTTCATCGCTATGCTAAAAACAATCTATTGAAATACGGGGATGTCGTCATATTTATGAGTGCAACTATTCTATCTCATAGGATGTTTTCAAAATGGTTAGGGTTGAATCCTAATGAGGTATATCACATAAAAGTTGACAGCCCATTTACAAAAGAAAAAAGACCAATCATTCTTGATTTAGCCGGCAAGATGTCAGCCAATAGAATAAAAAGAACTGCTCCAAAGACTATCCCGATATTGCAGGAAATCCTGAAAAAGCATGAAGGCGATAAGGGGTTAATTCACACACACAGTTACAGATGTCAGCAGTATATTACCAATAACCTATATAACTCAAGATTAATATCTCATACTCCAAAAAATAGGGAACAGATTTTAGACTTTTTTGAAAAGGATGAAAATCCATTAGTTTTAGTTTCACCTTCTATGAGTGAAGGTGTTGATTTACCTTATGATAAGTGCAGATTCCAAATCATTTACAAAATACCATTCCCTTATTTGGGTGATAAGCAAGTTAACATGAGGATGAAAAGGGATAAAAAATGGTATGCATATAAGACCGTAATGACTTTAATGCAGGCTTATGGACGTGGAATGAGGGCTGAAGATGATTCCTGTTACACTTATATTATTGACAGCGACATTAACATGCTGTTTAAAAGTCCAATGTATAGGTCTTTAATTCCAGATTTCTTTAAGGAAGCGGTTGTCAGATTAAAAAAATAGCGGACCTGGAGGGATTTGAACCCCCGATCTCAGGATCCGAAGTCCTGCGTCATTCCTGACTAGACTACAGGCCCAAAAAATAAAAAAGATATTATTTCTATTCTTTTTCTTTTGAATCAATAGAAATAATAGGTATATCTTCTATATCTTCTACTTCTGCAAAAATTTCGTCAATTGATTCACTTTCAAGCAATGCTTTGTTGTATTCCATTTCTTCAATTTCTTCAGATGTCAATCCTTTTTTATATTCCTCTTTTTCTTTTGCAGGAGGAATATCATCTAAATTTTCTTGAATTTGTTCTTTTTCAGAAATAGTAGGTTTTATTAGTTTATTTTTCAAATCCTTGAATTCAAATTCCCCAATTTTGTAGGATTCTTTATCCAATGGGATTTCACTTTTTGGAATTACTTTTGGTGTTGGTTTATTTTGGGTGGTATCATCAGCTTTTTTCTTATCAGTATCGATTGAATCAATACTATCTGTGATACTCTTCAGCGGATTTGAAATATTGAATATTTTGAAAATTCCGTAAGCAAAGAATAATAAACCTAAAGCCAAAACGATAATGAATATGAAGTTTGTTTCTCCTGAAGCGACATGGTCAATTACCCTGTCACTACGTGATTTAAAGATAAATGCAGAAATGACAATCAATATAAGTCCTAAAAAGGCACTTACTACTGCTAAAACAGGTGTTCTTCCAATTTTTGCATTAATGATATGGTCGAAGTTTTCACTAACATCTCCCATTATATCTTCAGCGATTTCATCAATTTCTTCATCTTCATTTTCAATCTCTTTTTCTGCAGGAGCTTTAATTATAAAATCTTCGTCTATTGAGCTTTCTTCTAAATTTATAGCACTGCCCGTATCATTACCCGGACGGTAAATAAATTCATCATCAATTTCTAATTCATCATAATTAGTTGTATCTTCATTAAGATATTCAATTAATTCAGAATCTTCCTCGACATCCGCATAATTGGGCCCACGAGGATCATCTTCTTTGATATTATGAATCATATCTTTTAAATTAGAAATTCTATGCTCTTTTTCTTTAGAATCTTTCATGAAAAAACCTCAATGGTATGCTCTCCAAACGTGTTTACATTTGGCACATGTAAAAATACGTGTAGGTGCTTCATCGGCACTACGAGTTTGCTTTAATTCATAATAAGCTTCATCATGCCCGCATTCTGGACAAGTTTCTTTAATAGTTGAACGCATGTCTTCTTCTTCACCTAACATTTTAACGGTTTCTTCAGCTTCAACTTCTCTTTCGAGTTTATATTCGTTGTCATCGGATAATTCATTTGAATACCCGCAACTATTACATTTTAAAACTCCATCATTTGGAAGCAACATGGCTCCACATTCTGGACAAAATTCCATTTAACTCTCCCTCTATTAATTTTGTTTATATATTCTAATAATTTTTTTTTTAACTTATTTAAATATATAGCATTTAAAGGCTATTTTTGGCCTTTTTTAGACAATCATTTATAATTTGTTTGTGGTCAAAAGCAATATTGATTTCGTCAAGCTGATTTGGTGAAAATATGTTGATGTCACTTGCATCATCATCAGCTTTTTTCTGGTTAAAATCGCCTTTGGCAGTAAAAACAACGGATATTGTGTGTCCTCTGGGGTCCCTATCAGGTTTAGAATAAACATTCACTAAATCTATAAGTTCAATGTCTATACTGGTTTCTTCTTTTGCTTCTCTAATAGCCCCGTCTTCCACGCTTTCACCATATTCAACAAATCCTCCAGGCAGAGCCCAATAATCTTTAAAAGGATCATTTTTCCTTTTTATTAAAATAAAATTTAAATCTTCGTTAAAAATAAAAGCATCAACGGTTATAGAAGGAATTTTATATTTTACCATCTAATCACAATAAAAAATAAGTATTGAAGCTATAAAGCTTCATCAATAAGTTTTTTAAATTCAGCACTTTCTTTTTGGAGTTCTTCTGCTGCTTTTTTCAAGACTTTTCTTGGTCTTTTTCCTCTTTTTGTTTTAATAGTCATTTCTGGTTTTCCAGTAAGAGGATGGTCGATATTGTAAACAGCATATTCAACGTCATCATCTTGCATTAAGATATGTCTTAATGCATTACAAACTCCGTGACTTTCGTCTTTTACAATGAAAGTTAATTCTAAAGTTTTTTCTTCTACAATTTCAAAATTTTCCATTTTATCAACCTTAATTAATCATTAACATAGTTTTTAGACACTTCACGTCTTTCTTTTTTGTTACAAGTATTGCACTGAAGTTCATTTTCTTTTTGTGTAGTATGCATGAAATCTCTACAGCGGGTACACATTGCTCTCAGTACTCCACAATCTTCATCTACAGTACCTAAATCAACATTATCTCCAGTTATTTTAACAACTTTTGCTTGGATAATGTCCCCTATTCTAAAAGCATCTGATAATTTCTCTAAATAATCTTTTTTTGCTTGTGAAATGTGGATAGCTCCCATATAAGGTAGAGCTAATGGTCTTGCATTATCTTTTATACATTCAATTTTCACATTTGCCCTTTGTGGTTTGATATCGGTTATTTGACCATAAACGATATCACCAACTTTTAAAAGAGCTGGTTTTGCATCTGACACAACAGAAATAACCTTCATTTTTTGATTAATTTTAACATTACCCAGTACCGCTGATTTAATTTCACCATTATCATCATAAGTACCTTCACCTGGTAAATATTGTTCGATAATTCCTAATTTATCTCCAGGCATTGCTATTTCTTCATCTTTCATATTCATATTAAAACTCACCAAAATAAAGATTTTATTAAAATTTCTTTAATATAATAATTTTATTGATATTATTATTTAAAAGTATTCATAAAAATAACTTAAGATTAACGGTAACGCTCATGGAATAATATTTCGTCTAATTGATAGTTTTCCCACTCACGCTTGTTTAGAACTATTTCCAACTCTTGTGGTGTCAATAATGGCTTTTTATACATCTGTGAGTCGTCGATAGCTATTCTTGGACAAGCACTTACAACAAAAGCATCCAATTCCAGGTAAGGAAGCAACACGTCCGGAGATACATTGTCTACTAAAATGATATATGCTTCCATTTTTGCATCTTCAAGAATTTTTTTGAGTTCTTTTGCAAGCTTCATTCTATATTGGCCTTCCTTGGAGGAAACCAAAATCCCCCATTTTTTAGCATCCCGTGCTTTAGTAATTCTTGCAAATCTTATTCTTAAAATTCTATCTGCATATTCATCCATACTTCTAATTTCTGAATTATAAGGGTCTAATGCTAAAACGGGCGTATTTGAGAATAGTTTTATTCCTAATGGGTGAAAATTTCCGCTACCGATAAATAAGATAATTTCAACATCTAAATTTTTAATGGATGAAAAGTTACAGCCTAAAACCTGCCCTTTTCTAGTGGATTTGGATGATCCAAGAATAACTTCTTTACCGTTATCTTCTAAGAAATCTTTTGTTTCATTTAAAAGATGCAAATGTTGGGTTGTTGTAACAAGACCTATTCTAGAATAACCTTTTAGATTTTCTAAACATTTTTCAAGGTCTTTTTTAATGTTAATGTTAGAAAAAGCTTCAATGAATAATGTTGGTACTTCATATTTGAGTGGAAGCGGTGTGTGACCATAGTGTATGATTAAATCTACTGATCCCTTCATTTTCCAGTCACTTACATCACATGCACCATAGCAGGGGTCTCCAGAAATAATGACGGTTGCATCAGTTCCTTCTTCAATTGCATGAGCAATTTTTACGGCTTGCATTTTAAGGCCTTCTGGAAACTGAATTCCAACGGTCTTGGCGTCTTTCGAATTGATTTTACGGATTACTTTGTCCAAATCCATATCATACATTGACATGTTAATCTTCAATTGTTTTTTCAATAACTACTTTTCCATCAATAACATCCAATTTTACAATTGAAATTAATTCAACTCCGGTTTCTTTTTCAACGATTTCTTTTCCTTCGCCTTTTTCAATAACTGCAACTGCAGATTTAATTTCTAGGCCTAAATCCTTTAAAGTATTAAGCAATGCGATAAATGTTCCGCCGGTACTTACCACGTCGTCAATGATTAGGATTTTTTCGCCGGCATGCAAATCATTAATGAAAAGGTTTGATGAGCCATAGCCGGTTTTTTGATATACTTCTGTTTCTCCTTCAAGGCCGTACTGTCTTTTACGGATTACTACAAAAGGAATATCGGTTGCAAGTGATAATGCAGTTGCCAAGTGGATTCCCATAGCTTCAACTGCTACAATTTTGTCAACATCTAAGTCAGCATGCTTATGAACAGCCAAAGATAATTCACGCAACATTTTAGGGTCCATTGCTGGAACGCCATCACTTATAGGATTTACAAAGTAATTATAATCTCCTTTTTTGACAATTGGAGATGCTTCTAAAGATTTCTTTACTTCCTCTAACATACTATCACACCAAAATTTTAAAAACTTGTTAAATATAAATATAATGTTAGTATAATTTATAAATTATTATTTAAAGTGATTAATATGCTTGGAAATTTAGGAGAAAATCTT
>NZ_JAZNAN010000056.1:0-15305 GCF_045586545.1 Methanobrevibacter sp. | reverse complement strand
TAATAGTGCCATATTTACTATTTTGCCTTCAATTAGTATTTTAATTGGTGTAGTAAATGACTAATTATCATGATGAAATTTTAAATTTTGAAGAAATTGCAAAAAAGCACACTGAATATATGAGAAACAGTATCAATCTTATTGCTTCTGAAAACGTTACAAGTGTAGAAGTAACTGAAGCTGTGGCAACAGATTTTGCTCACAGATACGCAGAAGGTCAAGCATTCCAAAGATTTTACGAAGGATGCCAATATGTTGATTTAGTAGAAGATAAAACCAAAAAACTTTCCTGTGAATTATATGACTGTGATTATGCTAACGTTCAGCCAGTTTCTGGTGTAACAGCAAACCTTGCAGCATTCTTTGGATTTGGAAAACCGGGTGATAAAGTAATGGCTTTAGAAGTTCCATCCGGGGGTCACATTTCCCACGCTGACGTAAGTGCAGCAGGTATTCGTGGTTTAAAAACTGTTTTTCACCCGTTAGATAAAAATGTAATGAACATTGACATCGATGCGATGAACAAGAAAATCCTAGAGGAAAAACCAAACATAATCTTATTCGGTGGAAGTTTATTCTTATTCCCTCATCCAGTCAAGGAAGCTCGTGAAGCGGCTGATGAAGTTGGAGCTACTATAATGTATGATGGAGCTCATGTATTGGGTCTTATTGCAGGAGGCCAATTTCAACAACCTCTCAAAGAAGGGGCAGATTTAATGATGGGAAGTACCCACAAAACATTCCCTGGTCCACAAGGAGGTATTATCCTTTCTCACAAAGAAAATGAGGAACGTATTGATGAAGCAGTTTTCCCAGGTGTCGTAAGTAACCACCACCTGCACCACTTGCTTGGTTTAGGTATTGCAACTGCTGAAATGTTGGAGTTCGGTGAAGCTTACGCAAAACAAATCATTAAAAATGCACAGGCTCTTGGTCAGGCAATGTATGAAAGAGGATTCAACGTATTATGTGAAGACTTAGGATTTACCCAATCACACCAAATTGCTGTTGACTTAACCAACATCAGATCCGCATCCGACATAGCTAAAGAATTAGCTGACAATAATGTAATCTTAAACAAAAACCTCTTGCCTGGAGATAACAGAGACAACTCAGATGATCCATCAGGTATTAGAATAGGTACTCAAGAAATTACAAGACGTGGATTAAAAGAAAAAGAAATGGATGAAGTTGCAGAATTCATAAAACGTGTAGCTGTTGACAAAGAAGATATTGCAGATGAAGTAGCTGAATTCATGAACCAGTACACAAAACTTGATTATGCATTTTCAGACAGAGAAGCTTACCAATATCATAATTTAGATTAAAATGAGAATCGGATTTGCATTTACTGGAGCTGGTCATTTACTCCGTGAATCAGTGCAGTTAGCTGAAAAATTAGCTAAAGAACATGAAGTTACAGTATTTCTATCAGGTGCAGCTGAGGAAGTCCTTAAGATGTATGGGCTTTATGAGCGAGTAGAACGTATAACTGGTGGAAAATACAGAGAGCTTGCCACTGATTCCAATCAAAAGTTTTCATATCCAATTACTGGTCGTCTTTCAATTGGAAAGTACGATTTACTCATAGTTTCTCCAGCTACAGCAAATACAGTTTCAAAAATAGTCCATGGAATTGCAGACACATTAGTTACAAATGCAGTAGCGCAATCCGGTAAGGGAGCTGTTCCTGTATATATGGTTCCTGTTGACATTCATCCAGGTCCTGTTGACACAGTCTTGCCTTCAAAGATTGAGTTGTCTAAATGCCAAAGGTGTGATGATTGTCTTGCAGCTCTTGCATGCGCACAGGGCGCTATCATCGCTCATCAAGAAATAGACTTAACTAAATGCATTGGCTGTGGAATGTGTAGAAATACATGCCCATATGATGCAATTTCCGAAGGAAAAGTCATAACAATCTATATGAGAGATATTGATATTGAAAATACTCGTAAATTGGAAAGTATTGATAATATTCAAATATTCGAAAAACCGGAAGATATTTTAGATAAAATCTAATTTATCTCCTATTTCTAATTTTAACTTATTTTTTTTGGTTTCTAAAATATATTTTGCCTGTTTTTTAGGCCTGTAGAATTTCCAGGGTTTCAATGTTGTTTTTTCAAAGATAGTTTTATTTTCATCTAAAAAATAGACATCTATTTCAAATCGCATAAAATGAGTATGTATTGATGAGTCTTTTAAGTTTGTAAAAATTATTCCTCCATCAAAATCTTTTTTAAACATCAATCCTTTAAAACGTTTAAAAAAGGTTTCTGCATATGTAATCTCTAAATTCATAAAATAAGTATTTAATTCTAGAATATTTAAGTTTTTAACAATCTAAAATCAATATTGATTTATATAAATGTTTTATTTTTCATTTCACCACTCATTAAATCCTCAAGAGCAATTTTAAAAAATTCTTTTTCAAAAACGCCGGGAACAATCAGCCGCTCATCATTATATTCCAAAAAATAGTAGGGTATTGTGGTTATCCCATTGGATATGGCTTCGTCCATGTCAAGATCCACTTCTATTTTTAATGAGTTTCTTTTAAGAAATTCCATTATCTCTTCACCATCTAGCCCACAGGAAACAGCTATCTTAACTAAAACGTCAGGATTTGAAATGTTTTCGTTTTTAGAAAAATTAGATTCAAATATTTTAAAGACAAGGTCTAGAGATATGTCCGAATATTTCTCTTGTACATACTTAACAAGTCTATGGGCATCTTTTGAGCTGTAAAGTGTCATATCTTTGTAATTAATATCCAATCCTTCATTTCGAGCGATTTCTTCTATCTTTTCAATCTCGTTTACTGCATCGTTAACTGATAAATTATTTTTAATGGCAAAACTGTCAATGGCGGGGATATCTTTTGCATTAGGCTCAAGTTCAAATGATTTCATGTCCCATTCAACATCTAAATTAAGCTCATCACATGCATTTTTCACTCGTTTTAACCCGATAAATGAATAAGGACAATTAAAATCACTCAGATACAGAATTTTCATTCTTATCATCTTTGGATTTTTTATCATCTTTTTTAGCTATTTTGTATAATTTTATCATATTATCCACAGCTTTAAAAAGTGAATTGTATTTTCTATGGAAGCTCATGTTAATTAATTAGTAGTTTATTTTATATCAAATTTTTCCATTAAAAATAGTGCATGATAAATTAATATATTATGTAGTAGATAATATATAGTATAATGTTATATATGTGAGCAATACTCATAGAGCATATCTCAGCTAAATTTGCTGTATTGTTCATTTTTTAATTTACACGATAATATTAATTTTAGAGGAGTTACAATGCCAATAAAAGAGGCAGATAAATCATACAATCATGATAAAATAGAAAAGAAAGTTCAAAAATTCTGGAAAGAAGAGGAAACTTTCAAAAAAGTCAATGAACTTAGAGAAAATGGTCCGAGATACTCATTTTTAGACGGTCCGCCTTACTGTAGTGGTAAAATCCACTTAGGTACAGCTTGGAACAAAGTAATTAAAGACACTTACTTGCGTTACAAATCTATGAATGGATTTAGCTTACGCCGTCAAGCTGGATGGGACATGCACGGGCTTCCAATCGAAAATAAAGTAGAGCATTTGATGGGCATTCAATCAAAACAGGAAATTGAAGACACCATAGGCATGGCCGCTTTCGTTGATAAATGTAGAGAATTTGCAATGGAAAATAAGGTGGCTATGGAAGAGCAATTTGACCAATTGGGTGTTTGGATGGACTGGGAAAATCCTTACATGACCTTGGATCCGAAATATATGGAATCTTCATGGTGGACACTTAAAAGAGCAAACGAACAAAATCTGCTTGTCAATGACCAAAGGGTAATCAGCTGGTGTCCTCACTGTGGAACTGCACTTGCAGCTGCAGAGATTGAATATGAAGAGAAAGAAGACCCATCCATTTATATTAAATTCCCTGTAAGAGGTGAAGAAAATACCTATTTCCTGGTTTGGACAACAACTCCATGGACACTTCCTGCTAACATGGCAATATGTGCAAACCCTGAATTTGATTATGTTTACGTTTCAAAAGATGGCGAAACTTATATTTTAGCTGAAAACTTAATGGAAACTGTTTTAGGCAGACAAGTTAAAATCCACAAGACCAAAATCCCTGCTGAAAGCGAAGATGAAGAAGACAAAATAATTGAAGAAAAAGAAGTATTATATGATATCATTAAAACAGTTAAGGGTGAAGACTTGATTGGAATGAGCTATGACTACATTTTGTTGGATGAAGTTCCAAAACATGCTGAATTTGATGAAATCGAATCAGTCCACAAAGTGCTTCCGGGAGACCATGTAGAACTTGGTGAAGGTACAGGTTTGGTACACACCGCACCAGGACACGGTCCAGACGATTTTGAAGTAGGTCAAGCCAATGGAATTCCAATATTCTGTCCTGTAGGTGAAGACGGATGCTTCACAGAAGATGCAGGAAAATATGCCGATGGATTTACAAAAGATGAAAATGCCCAAATTATCAAAGACTTGGAAGATAAAGGTTTAATGTACAGGTCAGAAACCATTGAGCACAGATATGGAGTATGTTGGAGATGTAAAACTCCTATTATCTATCGTGCTACAAAACAATGGTTCTTAAAGGTAACAGACATTAAGCAGAAAATGCTGGATGAAATTGACCGTGTTGAATGGGTACCTAAATGGGCTGGAGAAGGCAGATTCCATGATTGGGTGGACAATGCCCGTGACTGGACAATTTCAAGACAAAGGTTCTGGGGTATTCCAATTCCTATTTGGGAATGTCCAGACTGCGGTGAAATCAAAGTTATCGGATCTCTTGAAGAGTTGAAAGAGGAATCCCTGACCGAAATCAATGTTAGTGATGCTGAACTTATCCACAGGCCATATGTAGATGAAGTTGAAGTAAAATGTGACAAATGTGGCCAGACCATCAAAAGAATTCCTGATGTATTGGATGTATGGATTGACTCAGGTGTAGCAGGTTGGGCTTCACTGTACTATCCAGAAGAAAAGGATAAATTTGAAGACTGGTTCCCATATGACTTCATTACCGAAGGGCACGACCAGACTAGAGGTTGGTTCTACTCACAATTGGGTACTGGAGTAATATCAATGGGTAAAAGTCCATATCAAAAAGTTCTCATGCACGGATTCGTTTTGGATGAAAACGGAAATAAGATGTCCAAATCATTAGGTAATGTAGTATCTCCAGAAGAGGTAATTGAAAAATATGGAGCAGATGTTTTAAGATTCTACTTATTATGGGCTTCAAAACCATGGGATGATTTAAAATTCGTATGGGATGAGCTTTTAAACATTAATAAGATGTTTAATATCTTATGGAATATTTATGTATTCTCAACCACTTACATGTCCTTGGACAACTTCAATCCAATTGGTTTAACAGAAGAAGACATGATTTTAAGACCGGAAGATAAATGGATTATATCTAAGGCAAACACTTTAGTAAAAGAAGTTGCTGAGGATTTGGATAAATTATTCTTCCACAAAGCAACAAGAAAAATCAATAATTTCATATTGGAAGATTTAAGCCGTTGGTATGTAAGACTTATCCGTGGAAGGACTTGGGTTGAAAGCGATGACCCTGATAAGTTGGGCGCATACTACAGTTTATACACTGCACTTATAAAGTTAATTTCTGTATTATGTCCGATAGCTCCTCATATTTCTGAAGAAATTTATGAAAACCTTGTTAAAGGCGTAAATCCAGAAGCTCCTGAAAGTATTCATATGAATGATTGGGGATATGATGAAGATGCAATTGATGCTAACTTAGAAGCAAAAATGGATGTTGTGCGTGAAGTAATTGAAGCTTCAATCAGGGCAAGAGATATTGCGCAATATAAACTCAGATGGCCGGTAAGCGATATCACTGTCGTATCCCAAGATGAAGATGTCTTGAAAGCTATTGAAGAGCTGGATGATATCATTAAAGATCAATCTAATACTAAAGAGGTTATATGCGCTAGTGAATTTGATAAGTTATCCTTTATTGCAAAACCAAACCTTAAAATTTTAGGTCCAAAACTTAAAGGAGATATGGGCAAAGTTGTAAAAGGCTTGAAAACAGCAGACGGTAATCAAATTAAAGCTGATTTGGAAGCAAATGGAAGCGTTACTGTTGAAGGAATCGAATTGTCAACTGAAGAGGTATTATTCGATTCAGAACTTCCGGATGACTTTGTATCTTCCGAGTTTGCTGGCGGAAATGTATTTGTAAATACTAATATTACCTTAGAAATCAGACAGGAAGCTATGGCCCGTGAATTGATAAGAAGAATTCAGGACATGAGAAAGGACATAGACCTTGATGTAGAAGCAAATATTAATGTTGATGTTGAAACTTCAACAGAATTTAAGAACTTGATTGTACCTCAATCTGAAGTCATATCTCATGAAGTAAGAGCTAAAAGCTTAATTATAACTGATACTGAGGAATGCAGTAAAGATTCTAAAGATTATACCAAAGAATGGGATATTGAAGGAGAAAAAGTAATTATTTCAATTAAAAATTAAGGGTGTTAACATGACTTTAGCTGATTCTGAAATCGAATATATTGAAGGAATCCTTGGAAGAGAAATGAATGAATTGGAAGAAGGCATGCTTGATGTAATGTTTTCAGAACATTGTTCCTATAAAAGCAGTAGGCCTTTCCTAAGAGCTTTTCCAACTGAAGGAGAAAATATTATTTTAGGTCCAGGTGACGATGCAGGACTTGTTAGTGTAACTGATAAATATGCATTGGCTGTTGGAATGGAATCTCACAACCACCCATCAGCTATTGAACCTTATGGGGGAGCTGGAACAGGTATTGGTGGAATTTTAAGAGATATCATATCTATGGGAGCAATGCCGATTGCACTTTTAGATTCACTTAGATTTGGGCCATTAGAAGATGAAAAATCAAGATACTTATTTGAACATGTTGTAAAAGGAATTTCAGATTACGGAAACCGTGTAGGGGTTCCGACCGTTGCAGGTGAAATTGAATTTGACGAATCATTTAGAACTAATCCTCTTGTTAATGTTATGTGTGTCGGGCTTGTCGAAAAGGATAAAATCGTCCGTGCACAGGCACCAAACATTGGTGACGTGTTCCTTTTAATGGGAGGAACTACTGGCCGTGATGGAATTCATGGAGTAACCTTTGCATCTGAAGAGTTGACATCCGACAGTGAAACCGAAGACAGGCCTGCTGTACAAGTGGCAGACCCATTTACCAAAAAAAGAGTTTTAGAAGCATCATTAGAAATCTTAGAAAAAATCAATGTCAGTGGTGTTAAGGATTTAGGTGGTGGAGGATTAACATGTTGCATTTCCGAACTTGTTGATTCTTCAAGTAATGGAGCATTAGTTGACTTGCGTGCAATTCCATTAAGAGAAACTGGAATGACCCCTTATGAAATCATGCTTTCAGAATCACAAGAAAGAATGGTGTTTGTCATCAACCCTAGCGATGTTGAACTTGCTCAGCAAATCTGCGATAAACATGAAATCGTATCCTCAGTAATTGGAGAGGTCATTGAAGGAAACAACATGATTGTATCCGATGAAGGAGAAGAAATTGCAAACTTGCCAACAATATTATTGGCTGACCCACCTTCAATCGACAGACCGATTGTTGAAATTCCAGAAGATACCGAAAAAATAGAGCTTAAAGAACCTGGAGTCTATGAATCTTTACCTAAATTATTATCTTCCCCGAATATCGCTTCTAAAGAATGGGTTTACAAACAATATGACCATGAAGTTCAGGTTAGAACCGTTGTAAAACCTGGTGATGATGCGGCCGTTTTAAGAATTGATGAAAATACGGCTATTGCACTCACTACCGATTCAAACACAATCCACACTAAATTATCTCCATTTGATGGAGGTGCAGGTTGTGTTGCTGAAGCAATAAGAAATGTTATTTCAATGGGTGCGACTCCTTATGCAGTTGTAGATTGCCTAAACTTTGGAAATCCAGAAACCCCAGAAATATTATGGCAATTTAAAACAGCTATTGAAGGAATGAGTCTTGTAGCTGAAAAATTCAATGCACCAGTCATTAGTGGAAATGTAAGTTTTTACAATGAAACTGAAGGAATTAAAATCAATCCAACACCTGCAGTAGGTGTAATTGGTGTGGAAAACATTGAAAATATCAGAACTATGGGCTTTAAAAACGAAGGAGATAAAATCATCTTAATCGGTAAAACTTATGATGAGTTAACCGGATCTGAATATCAAAGGACAATTCATAACTTGGAAAGAGGTACTGCACCAAGAATCAGAATTGATGAGGAAGTAGCTAATGGACAAACCGTATTGAAATTAATTGATGAAGATGCAGATAAAAATATTACTGCAGTACATGATGTTTCAGCAGGCGGTTTGGCAGTAGCATTATCAGAAATGGTTATCAAATCAGGACTTGGATGTGAAGTTGAATTGAAAGATGATGAATTGGATAAAATACAATTGCTTTACTCAGAAAGTCATGCAAGATACTTATTAACTGTTAAGTCTGATGCTTTAGATGATGTTTTAGCGAAAATCGATGTTGAAGCACAGGTCATTGGTGAAGTAAAAGGCACTTCATTAAATGTAAATGATCATGAATTTAGCTTTGAAGATTTAGATAATGCATATCATGGCGTTATTGAACAATACATGGCATAATTGAACTTGGGGGAGTTTAAACATGTTCCTGTCTAAATTAGATTCTTTACAAAATGCTTTAAAGCTAATAAGTGATAATCAGAAATTCACAGATGCTGAAGAAATTTCTATTCACGATGCTCATAAAAGAGTTTTAGCTGAAGATATCATGGCATATCATGATTCACCGCCATTTGACAAATCAGCAATGGATGGTTTTGCAGTGATTGCAGAAAATACTTTTGGAGCTTCTCAATCTGCTCCAAAGCAACTTAAAATCATTGATGCAATAGGTGCTGGAGATTTCACAGAAAAGACTGTTGGTGATGGTGAAGCCATTACAATAGCTACTGGTGCTCCAATTCCAGATGGTGCTAATGCTGTTTTAATGAAGGAGTACACTACAAACGATGGTGATGATTTAACAATTTATTCTCAAGTCACTCCTGGAGAAAATGTAAGTCCGAAAGCCGAGGATATCAAAAAAGGTGAAAAGATTTTGGATAAAAATACCTTTATCAGATATCAGGAGTTAGGTTTGATTGCTTCAGCGGGTTATGATAAAGTTAAGGTATTTAAAAAACCTAGAGTTAAAGTCATTATAACAGGAAATGAGCTTGTAGAGCCAACAAAGGATGAAATTGATAAAGCAAAAATAATTAATTCTAATCAATTTACTATCAAGGCAATGATTGAAGATTCAGGGGCTATTGCAGATATTTGCCATGCTGGAGATACTTTTGAGGAAGTCAAAGAAGCCATTTTAGAGGCTTCAAAAACTCATGACGTAATCATGACAACAGGAGGAACAGCTATCAGTAAAGGGGATGTTGTTTTGGATGTTGTTGATGATATTGGAGAAATTTTATTCCATGGTGTAGCTATTAGGCCTGGAAAACCTGCTGGTGCAGGTATTGCTAATGGAAAAATGATTTTCACTTTTTCAGGTCAACCAGTTGCAGCAATGTCTCAATTTGATATGTTTGCAAGAAAATACTTATTTGAAATGCAAGGCAGATTTTTTGACTTTAAAATTGTTCAAAGAGTATCTCAGTTAAAGATTCCTTCACAATTAGGAAGAACAGATTTTATACGTGCTGTAAGTGATGAGGAATATGCAAAACATGTATTGAATAGGGGTTCTGGTATAATCCGTTCAATGGTTGAGGCGAACAGCTATATCATCATAGATGAAAATGATGAAGGATACCAGAAGGATGATATAGTTAACGTTGTCTTCTTTGATTCATTACTTTGGTAGTCAAAGGTGTATTTTAATGAATGGTATTTATTATTATTTGATAGCTTTTGCTATCATCTGGATATTGGTCGGAATATTTCATGAAAAATTATCCAATCATGGGGTCGAGTTGAATTTTCCAGTAATCATGTGGAAAACCCAAAGGCTTCGCGGACTGATATCCAGAATTTCTAATTTTTCACCAACATTCTGGCGATGGTACATGAATGTTGGAATTGTTGTAGCATATATTGCTATGATTTTTATTACATGGACATTGATTTCCACATTGCCATCGGTTTTTGAAACACCTGCTGTGTCTATTGTTATTCCGGGTGTTGAAATGCCGGGTTCATCAATATATATTCCATTTTTTTATGGTTTAATTGCCCTTGCAACAGTTTTAATAGTCCATGAGTTTTCGCATGGTATTCAGGCTGTTGGAGAGAAAATTCTAATCAAGTCAATAGGGTTGCTCCTGTTTATAATTCTTCCGGGAGCATTTGTAGAGCCTGACGAAGACGAATTAAAAAAGGCAAAAAAATCTTCAAGGTTAAGGGTTTATGCAGCGGGTTCAATAGCCAATATTACCCTTGCCATTATAGCGCTTTTACTTGTATCATTAATGGCTGGCGGAATTCCACATTACTTTGCTGAAGATGGTATAGAAATCGGCAGAACCGTTGGGGATTCCCCTGCAGACGGAGTTTTAAAAGAAGGTATGGTTTTAGAATCTATTGACAATCATAAAATTAATGATTCAGAAACTTACTTTGATATTGTCGGTTCATTTAAGCCAGGGGATAATGTCACGGTTCAAACAGATCAGGGCAGCTATACATTAACGCTTGATAAAAACCCAAACAATGAATCCAGAGGATTTTTCGGAATTCAGGCAAATAAACATTTTGAGCTGGTGGATAATAGTTTAGGTCCGCTGCCTTGGATTTTATTTGAGCTTCTTGAGCTGTTTAATTGGATTGCAATGTTGAACTTGGGAATCGGACTGTTCAATCTGCTTCCGCTAAAACCTTTGGATGGAGGCCATATGCTTGAGATATTGTTGAGCTATAAGTTATCTGAAGAACACTATGTGCCGATTGTCAATGCAATATCTGCTGTCATGGCAATTATAATCATATTCAGTATAGTGGTGAGCTTTATTTAATTAAATGAGGTTGTGTGATGTTTAAAAAAGGGTTAATGATAATATTTCTTTTATTGTTAACAATGGGCTTCGTCCATGCCGATGATATAAATGAAACAAGCATGGATTATGAAGTGGAACTTACAGATAGTCCTATAAGGTCATACACAGATTTGTCCAATCATATCAATGATTCACAGGATTCAATAATTGAATTGTCTGAAAATTATAAATATAATTCTTCTTCAGATGCCCAATTGATTGACGGGGTAAGAATATCAAAAAACATCACGCTCACAAGTAAAAATGATAGCTATATTGATGGAAGTGGCCTCGCTAGAGGATTGTTCATAGATTCATATTGCAATGTGGTTCTTGAAAACATTACTTTTAAAAACGGATATTCCTCAAGTAGTGGTGGAGGAGTATTTTTAGGAGACAATTCCAATCTCACAATTAAAAATTGTTATTTTTATGACAATCTAGTCTACAATTCAAATGGAGGTGCCCTATACGCATCAAGAAATACTGATGTTGAAATCTTAAATTCCACCTTAATTAATAATACCAGTATCAGAGTAAGCGATTTGGAATGGAAAAGTTTTAAAGCGGGTATGGGCAGCACAATATGTTCCGTTATCGGTTCAACTTTAAAATTAATCGATTCTGTTTTTAAGGATAATAATGCATATCTGGCAACGGTACTATTGGTCAGCTATAATGATGTTGATTATGATTTGAGCAATCTATTTGTTAAAAACTGTTTATTTGAAAATAATACTGCAGTCAGTTCCGGAGTAATCTATTTGGATGAATTGGGACAAGGGGAAATTCTAGATTCAGTTTTCAGAAGCAATGTTGTAAAGGAGAGCGGAGGAACAATAATATTGGACGCATCAATTTATGCATTGGTCAAAAACTGTCTTTTTGAAGAAAATTTTGCGCCGAGCGGAGGAGCAATTCGAATAAAGTCCTTTAATTTTGAGGATTATTCTCACGTTTCTATAGTTGATTGTAATTTTACTGGAAACAACGCTTCAGAGCATGCAGGAGCAATATTTTCAAAATTTGGATTTGTAAACATTACAAATTGCAATTTCTGTGAAAATTCCGCCAGTGAAAGGGGTGGTGCGATTTATTCAAAAAACGGAACAATTGAGATATTCAATTCCACTTTCAATAATAATTCGGCAAGTTATGGAGGAGCAGTATTTTCCATGTGTGAAGAAAATCTGATACATGATTCTTTGTTTGTCAATAATACTGCTGTTGTGAATGGTGGCGCTTTTTATTCAAAATATGATGATTTAGAGAATAATTCAAATGTGGTTTTGTTTGGCTGTGATTTTTACGATAATTCCGCTAGTGAAAGGGGCGGCGCAGTTTATTCCAAAGAGGGGACAATTGAGATATTCTGTTCTACTTTCAATAATAATTCGGCAAACTATGGTGGGGCATTGTATTTAAACACTGAATCAACTGTCAATGAATCTTTATTTACTAATAATAATGCTTCTATTAAAGGTGGAGCTATTTATTCAAAAATTGAAAGCGTATCCTCTTCAAATTGCAAGTACTTTAACAACTCCGCACCTGCAGGCGATGATATTTATGGAATTTGGCATGCTCAAATTACTGTTGAAAGTTCATATTGGGGTGACGTTAGGGTAAGGATTAATCTGTCTTTACCTTGGAACACATCACTTTTACAAAATGTAAAATTAAAATTCATCGGGTTAAACAATTACTCCTCCGGATGGTTAGAATTGCCTTCAGATGGGATTTTGCTTGTTAATGGATCTTCAAAAATGACTTTGGGGAATTATTCACTGGCTCTTTCAATTGATTCGGGAGTTTGCATTTTTTCTCCTATAAATTTAAGTGTTGTTAAAGCTCCAAGCAAAGTGGTAGTCAAGAATTTAACCACTTCTTATAATTCCGGCAAGGTATTAAAAATATATTTGAAAAACAATGTCACTAACAATCCTTTAAAGGGCATAAAACTTAATTTAAAAGTTTACACAGGTAAAGATTTTGAAAACGTTACACTCAAAACAGATGATAACGGAGTAATAGAGTTTGATACTTCAAATTTATCCATCGGTGTTCACAAAATAAAAATCACTTCAAATTGCACAGATATAAAATTGTCAAAAACAATTTCATCAATTAAAATAAAAAAGATTTCTGCAAAAATTGTAGCTCCAAATAAAGTTAAAAGACCATCAAAACTAAAAATCAAGGTATTAAATAAGAACACTGGTAAAGCTATTGGGAAAATAAAGTTAAATGTTAAAATTTATACTGGGAAATATTATAAGTCCGTTAAAGTTAAAACAAGTTCTAAAGGCATCTTTAAGTTAGCTACCAAAAAGTTAACCAAAGGAAAACATAAAATTTCAGTTAAATTGAAAAATGAATATTATGCTATCAACAATGAGTTTAATGTAAAAATTAAATAATTAAAAAAAGGAAAATGAAAGAAGTTAATTCTTTCAATTAAGTTTTTAGAAGTATCTTTCTAAGATTCCTTCTAGGATTTTGTAATGACGACCTTCGTCTTTGGAACTTTCTCTGAAGAAATCAGCAGCAGTTTCAATACCTGCTTCAGCAGCTTTTTCAGAAGCTTCTCTTTTTTCTGCGTTTGCCATTTTTTCTCCACCCATCATCCATTCGATGTTTTCTTTAAGGGTAGGTTTGATGATTCCGTTCATTTCACAGAATCTTGCAGCGTGTTCAGCTTCTTCCCAAGCTAATCTTTTAAATACTTCAGCTAATTCCCCATAACCTTCTCTGGAAGCTTGTCTGGACATTGCTAAGTAGATACCCACTTCGTTGGTTTCACCTTCAAAGTTTCCAGCAACATAGTTTTCTACAGGGGTTCCTTTTGTAATTCCAATTTCATGTTCGTATTTTACCATGCTATCACAATTATAATTCTTTGCATGCTTTAGCTAATGCAACACCTAATTCGTAGCTTGCTTCTTCTTCTTCAGCATTTGGCACAAATGTAATTTCCTGTGAGTCAATTACATCAAAACCGCAGGTTCCTAATTCTTCAGCGAGTTTAGCAGGAGCTCCTCCTCTTCCTCCCATTGAACCAAAGGTAACGGCTTTTCTTACAATGCCTGTTCTGTTGAATAAAAGACCTTTTAAGTAGTACATTATGTCCCCGATACTTGGGTATGGTACGTCGTTAATGGTAGGATCACCAATAGCAATTCCTTTACTGGTTAAGATACTTTTAACGATTTCGGATCTTTCATCTTCGTGCAAGAAGAAAATTTCAACATCATAGCCTTCAGACATTGCGCCTTCTGCAATTTCATGAGCCATTTTTTGGGTTGAGTAATGCATGGTATCATAGATGATTGTGATTTTATCTTCACATACTCCGGTAGCCCAGTTTTGGTAAGCTCCAATTACTTGCATTGGGTCAGTCCAAATTTGACCGTGGGATGGTGCAATCATTTTAATTGAGTCGAGTAAACCTAATTCTACAACTTCGTTTAGTTTTTTAAGTACTAATTTTGAAAGTGGAGTAATTAAGTTTGCATAGAATTTTTGAGCTGCATCCATTAAGACATATTCTGGAATTTCATCTGAAAATCTTTGTGTGAAACATAAGTGTTGACCGAATGCGTCATTAGGGAATAAAATACCGGTTTCATCTGCAAGTAAAGTGAACATGCTGTCAGGCCAGTGTAGGAGGAATGCATCGAGGAATGCTAATGTTCTTCCACCGACATCTAAGGAGTCTCCGGTTCCAACAGTAATAAATTCTGCACCTTCAAGTGCAGGGTAATGTTTTAAAAGGCCATTTACAGCAATTTTAGTACAGTAAATTGGTGCTTCAGGGAATCTTTTATGTAAATCCACTAATACTCCAGAATGGTCTTTTTCTACGTGGTTTTGGATGATGTAGTCAACTTTAACTTCTCTTCCTTCCTGTGCGAAGGCATCATCAATACGTGCCATCATTTCTTTTGTTTTTCCAGGATAAGCATTGTCGATGATTGCTACTTCATCTTCTCCAAATACAATGTAAGCATTGTATGTGGTTCCGTCTAATGTGTAACCATGATAGGTTCTTAAATCCCAATCGAGTACACCAATCCAGTATACTCCATCAGCTATTTTTTGTGCATTAGCTTTCATTTTAAAATCTCCGTTTGTTTAAATCAATTCATAATAATTTTTTTATGAATTAATAAGTCGGATCGTAGCCA
>NZ_JAZNAN010000055.1:0-5847 GCF_045586545.1 Methanobrevibacter sp. | reverse complement strand
ATTTGTTTTAAATTATTAAACTCCTCATTTAATCGACCATATTCAATTAATTTATCATTTAATAAATTGATTATTTTTTTATTTAATAAATTTTCATCATATAATCGTTCATATTCTGATTTATAAAATTCAAAACTTTTTTCCTCATTTCCCCTTTTTTCGAATACATCTTTTAATGACATTATAAAGCACCCCAATTTAATTAAAACATCATTTTAAAATTTCATAGAAATTTTTTGTTCATATTTTTTAAATACAATTACACCAATAGCAAAAATAATCAAAGAAAATAAAAATGAATTAAATAAATTTAATGTATCTGGGATTGCACCCATAAACATTAATTTTCTAAATTGATCAACTAACCAATATACTGGATTCAATAACATTAAACTTTGATATGGTTCAGGAACAATCTCAATTGGATAAAATAAAGCACATGCATACATTAACATGAAAGTAATTACTCCATACAAATGTTGAACATCAGTATAATATACTGCTAATATTGATAATATTAAACCAAAACCAACAACCATCAAAATAGCCGAAATGATTGTGATAATTGCAAAAGGCATTACTGAGAAATAAAATGGAGCACCAGTTGCAAGCATAACCGCAAATAAAATAGCTAAAGAAATTAAAAAATTAATAAATTCTGATATGATATTTCCCAATACAAACATTGCTTTTGGTGCATTAATCCTTTTTAAAATTCCCTTATATCTAACAATAGAATTCATTGCAGCAGTAGTTCCTTGTTTAAAGAAATCAAAAACGCATTTACCTGCTAAAAAATAAACTGGATAATTAGGAATAGAATGTGCAAATATTGTAGAGAAAATTATTGTCAAAATTATCATTGTTGCCAATGGTTTTATGACACTCCACAGAATGCCTAAAAATGAATCCTTATATTTTGATGCAAAATCTTTTCTAACTATTTGTTCTAATAGAAAGAAGTTATTATTGTTATCTATTAAATCCATAACATCAATCTCATCATTAATTATATTTAATGTTAGATAATTATTCTTTAAATATTTATCTTATAACACGATAAATATATATTAAAACTTAACATGAAAAAAGGACTTTATGTTTTTTAGTTTTTATATTATAAGAAAATAGGGACAAACAATGTTTAAATCAAAAAAAATATTTTCAGTGGTAATGGCCTGTTACAACTGTGAAAACTATTTGGATGAAACAATAGGCTCGCTTCTAAACCAAACATTATCATTTGAAGAAAACATTGAAGTTATTCTGGTTGATGACGGAAGTACAGACAGCACCAATGAAATCTGCCAGAAATACCTCAATAAATACCCAAATAACATTATTTATTTATACCAGGAAAACAAAGGCCAAGGCTCAGCGCGAAATTTAGGATTAAAACACATTAATGGAAAATATGTCAATTTTCTTGACAGTGACGACAAATTAAGCAAAAACACTTTCGAAGAAGTGCTCAAATTTTTCAAAAAACATCAAGAGGTTCCCTTTGTCACTATTCCCTTAATCTTTTTTGATGCTCAAAGCGGAGACCATCCGCTCAACTATAAATTCGACGAAGACAAGGTTGTTAATCTAAACAAAAACTGGGACTACATCCAACTTCATGCCAATTCCAGCTTTTTTAAAGCGGGAACATTTGACAAATACCTGTTTGCAACTGACATCATCTCCTCTGAAGACACCTTAATGATTAACAAATTATTAATAGACAATCCGACCTACGGAATCCTCAAAACTCCAAAATATTACTACAGAAAAAGGGACAACAACACTTCAACACTTGACAAAGCAAATTACAGAAAGGAATATTATCTGGACCGATTGAACAAATATTTCAAGGAATTAATAAATTATGCTCAAAACAAATATGGAGAAGTCCCCAAATTCATCCAATACCTAATCGTTTATGACCTCCAGTGGATGTTCAACCTCGATGATGCACATGAAGTTCTAGAAATTGATGAAATTGAGGAAGTTTATGTGGCTATCAAAGACCTCCTAAACCATTTAGAAGATGAAGTCATCTTATCTTTAAAGGAAGATAAATTAAACATTGCTCACCACTTATTAACACTCAAATACTCTAACGTAAATGTTGATTTAAATGGAGTTGTGACCTGTCAAGATATCCATTCAAGTTATGATGGCAAAACCGCCCAAGTATTTTCAGGCACAAAACCAATTGATCAGCTCGACATCCACAAAATCTGGATTGACATCTGTGAAATTAAAGGCAATATATTCTACTTATCCGGATACCTAATGTCCTTTTTCAATGATGAGGACATTGAAATTGAAATTATCAAAAACTCTAAAGAAACATATAAAGCAAAAAGAGTTTACTACCAAAATACCGCCAAACACTTCCTGGGATGCACTTTAGAGGATAGATACAACTTCGACTGCGAAATTCCAGTTGAAGATGACTGTACGATTGATATAAGAACTCAATTTGTCGGGGAAAACTCAACAAAAGATTCCATATTCTCACTTCCAATCGACTTTTCATACTATGCAAGGCTTTCAACATTAAGCAATTACAGCATCTCAAAGAATCATTTCTTAATTTTAAAAGGGAGAACATTCAAAATTTCCAATTATTCCTATCTAAAAATGATTCGAGCCGAAATTCCAATTTTACTTAGAGTTTTAAAAAGACATGAGCAATACTACCCATCAATATTTCTGACAAGACTAATTTACCTATTATTATACCCAATTTACAGAAACAAGAGAATTTGGCTCTTCATGGACAAGATTGATGTTGCTGATGACAATGCAGAGCATTTATACAAATATTGCCTCAATAAAAAAGACAATATCTCAAAATACTTCGCTTTAGACAAAAATTCAAGCGATTTTAAAAGACTTTCAAAAATTAAGAATCTAATAGCTTTCAATTCATTCAAGCACAGATTAATGTATCTGTTTGCTGAAAAAGTCATCTCATCCCACCCTGACGATGAAATATTGAATCCTTTCATCAATAAAACTGAAGAGTCTTATGCTGGGCTTAACAATTCAGATAAGATATTTCTGCAGCATGGAGTTACTAAAGACAACGTTTCCTCATGGCTCAAGAAATTCGAAAAGAATTTGAAACTTATCGTAACGGTTTCTGATGACGAGAAAAAATCATTCTTGGATCCTGGTTACAACTATGATGAAAAAATCATCCAGGTTCTAGGTTTTCCAAGATTCGACAGTCTGGAAAAAACAAACCCCCAAAAACAAATCATAATTATGCCGTCCTGGAGGAAAAAACTGCTTTATGCATCCGAAGACCAAATCAGAGAATCCGAATATTTCAAGCACATCAATTCACTAATCAACAATGAAAAACTAATTAAAATAGCTAAAAAGCACAACTACAAAATCATCTTCAAACCCCATCCAAGAGTTTATGAATACATTCATCTCTTCGACACCAACGATTACATCGAAATCGATGAAGACAACATATATCAGGAACTGTTCAGAAATTCAGCCCTGATGATTACAGATTATTCCTCTGTTGCATTTGACTTTGCTTATATGGAAAAACCAGTAATTTACTACCAATATGCTAAAGATTACAACTTCGAAGAAGGTTATTTCAAATACAAAACTATGGGTTTTGGTGAAGTTATAAAAAATGAAAATGAATTAATTGAAATTATTGAAGGCTACCTTGAAAACAACTGCCAGATGAAAGATGAATATAAAAACAGGGTAAATAGTTTTTATAAATATAAAGACAAAAATAATTGTGAAAGAGTTTACAATGCAATTTTAAATTTAAAAGATTGACCTTGGGATTATTATGAGTTTACAAGAAAAAATATTATCCAAAAGTAATTCTTATAACTATTACAAAGAAAAAAACGAATCCTTAGAAAAAAGAGTTGAGGAACTCGAAAAAGAGTTAGAAGAAATTAAAAAAGAAAAGGAAACAACGTTACGTGAGGAATTCTTAGAACAATATCCTGTTGCGGGCGGATTTTGTAATTGGAATTATATTGAATACTATTTTGAGGATGATTTTGAAGAAAAGCTTATGGATGTTACATCCAGATTAAATCACACGTCAAAAAACAGATTCAAATGGCTACTTTTAAGAGCATTAGCTGTAAATGTTATTAAAATGAACTCTCTTTATTTCCATTATGAGTTAAAAGACCAGGAAAAATTCTTAAACTTTAGAAAAGAAAATTCCGGTCCGAACATGATTGGAGGATACACTTATTATGGAAGATACAACTTACATCCTTTCATTGATTTGAATTTAACTGATAAGGATAAGGAATTCCTTAAAGATAAGAATATCATAGATGCCGGCGCATTTACAGGAGATACTTCAATTCCTTTGGCAAAATTTACAGAAAAAAATATTTATGCCTTTGAACCCTTTGATGATTCTTTTGAAGGTTTGAAGAAAAACATTGCGGCTAATGATATTGAAAATATCATCCCCGTGAAGAAATCCTTAGGAAACATTAATGGTGAGCGAACATTATATTTAGCAGGAGATAATGTTCAGGGAATTACAAGCAACCCTAATGCTAGAGAGTATGATGAAGAATTAAAGGTTGAAGAAATTACTGTTGATAAATTTGTAGAAGAAAACAACTTAGATGTTGGCTATATTACAATTGATGTTGAAGGTGCTGAAAGAGATCTTCTTGAGGGGGCACTCAATACCATTAAAACACAAAGGCCAATATTGACAATCAGCATTTATCATAAAGTAACTGACTTTTTTGAAATTATTCCATGGATTGATGATTTGGGACTTGATTATGAATTTAATGTAGTTAAAGAGCAGCCTTGGCCATTTTTAGGAGACACTGTTGTTCAATGCCGGCCAAAAGAGTTGATATAAATGGTTAAAGTATCTGTTGTAATGCCTGTTTATAATGCTGAACGCTTCCTAGAGGATTCTGTTGGCTCTATCTTAAACCAAACATTGAATGACTTGGAACTGATTTGTGTTGATGATGGCTCAACTGACAATTCATTAGGCATTTTAAATGATTTTGCTAATAAAGATAATCGCGTTAAAGTATTCTCACTTGACCATAAAGGAGGAGGTAACGCTAGAAATTATGGCTTAACCCAAATCACTGGAAAATACTTGTTTTGCATGGATGCTGACGATACTTTAGAATTAAATGCATTTGAAGACTTTTACAAAATAGCTAATGAAAAAAACCTTGATTTTTTAGTTTTCAAAGCAATTAATTATGGTGTAGAAAAAGACCACTTCTTTGAAACCGAATATCAGAACATGACAACAATCTCAAATCTTGTAAGGGACGATGTTTTCAACTACAAAGACCTGGGCGACTTATTATTTGATTTTAATGTAAGTCCATGGTGTAAATTTTACAACTCAGAATTTATCAAAAATAGTGGCGCTCAATTTAGAGAAAACTCTAAATTCCATGATAATCAATTCTTCTGGGATATTATATTTCAAGCTGAAAGGATTTTATTTATTGACAAATTTTACTACACTCGAAAACGATATAATGATTCTTTAACTGCATCCGGTGATAAAGGACACGTTAATATCATTGGTGTAGTAAATGACATCATTCGATTATTCATTAAACATGGAGAACTTGACAACTACAAAAATAAATTATATAATCTGAAAATAACTTGGATAATCGATAGATACAACCAAGTGCAAGAACAATATAAAGAAGAATTCTTTAAAGAACTAAAAAAAGACTTTGAAAGCCTTAAAGACAGTGAATTTGAAGAAATCTTGAGTGAAAATCATAAATTTATATTTAATAATGCAATCATCTCAAATAATCATGAGAAATTTGATTTAATGAATAA
>NZ_JAZNAN010000054.1:0-12181 GCF_045586545.1 Methanobrevibacter sp. | reverse complement strand
TCATTTGTAATAATTCGATGTGAAAATAAATTTATAACGAAATGAAGAATTTACTAAACCCCCTAAAAGAAAATGAACTTGAAAAAATGATTTTGACAATATAGATTAGTAATGTTGTAAAAAACAACATTTAAATATTTTTCAAATCATAACTATTATAATGAAACTTTGGAGATAGCACATGACTTACAAATCAAAATTCGGTTTTGGATGCATGAGACTGCCCCTAACCGATGCAACCAACCCTACATCAATCGACCAAGACCTGTTCAACGAAATGGTTGACATATACATGGAAAAAGGCTTTAATTACTTTGACACCTCTTATGCTTATCACGGCGGAAAGAGTGAATCAGCTATCAGAAAAGCAGTCGTGGAGAGATACCCTCGTGAATCTTACCTAATCTGCGATAAAATACCTACATGGGCATTAACACAGGAAAGCGATAATGAAAAATTCGTTAATGAAATGCTTGAAAGATTAGGAATAGACTATTTTGATGTATTGTTCATACATAACATCAATGTTCCATGGTTTAAACTTGCAGAGAATTCCAATTCCTTTGAATACATTAAAAAAATAAAAGAAAAAGGCATAGCTAAACAAATTGGCATCAGTTTTCATGATAATTCCGAATTATTGAAGAAAGTCCTTGATAAATATGGAGATATTTTAGACATAGTCCAGCTGGAACTGAACTACCTCGACTGGGAAGATCCCTCTATTGAAGCTCATAAATGCTATGATTTATGTGTGGAACATGGACTCGATGTTTATGTAATGGAACCATTGAAAGGTGGAGTTATCGTTAATCCTAATGATGAAATCAAAAATGATTTTAAAGAATTTAATCCGGATAAATCAATAGCCAGTTTTGCAATAAGATTCTGCGCTTCACTTGAACATGTGAAAATTGTTCTAAGTGGCATGAGCAAAATGGAAGATTTAATCGATAACTGCAATACCTATGAAAACTTTGAAGTATTGAGTGCAGAAGAAAGTGATTTTCTAGAAAAAATGGCCTTGAAGCTTTCTGAAAGTGTGGCGGTTCCTTGCAGCGAATGCGGATACTGCACCGATGCATGTCCTGAAATGATTCCGATTCCAGAATACTTTAACCTGTATAACACCAGCAAAAATCAACCACAATCAAACATTTACAGATTGTATTTCGATAAATTAGGCGACGAAAAAGTTCCTGCCGATGAATGCACATATTGCGGAACCTGCCTTGACCACTGTACTCAAAAAATAGACATACCTGAAGTGCTGGAGAAAGTTTGTGAACACTTTACAAAGGGATTCAGCCCTTATGCAGGACATCCTTAAGAGATTCTAACCTTCAATTCCCTAACCATTTCACCATTCTTATTTATTTTTGAAGCCTTTCTATAGTATTCAACCGCTTTTGGAAATATTCCTGAGTTATAATAAATCAATCCCATTAGGGCTAAGGCTTCCGAATGCTTATCATCATAACCGAGTAATCTTTCCAGGACTTCAGCAGAGGTTTCCAAATCATCCTGCATGTATAAATCATAAGCTTCCTCATACAATGTTTCAACATCATCCAAAGAGTTTAAGTTCATAGATTCATTTTTAGATTTGTTTGTCAATGCCATTTCAAGTTCATTTGCCATCTCATTTGACTTGTCAACTTTTAAGGCTTTTTTAGTAAATAGCAATGCAATATCCTTTTGATCCTGTTCAAACAGAATTTTTGCCATTAAAGCCAATGCATCCACATGCCTCTTATCAGTTGAGATAATATTGTTTAAAATATCCTTGGAAGCGGAATAGTCTCCCTTTTCATATAATTCCAAAGCCTCATCAAACTCGTCGAGAACTTTCACTTCCTTTTCAACATCTATAATCTCTTCAATTTCGCCCTCTTCATCACCGGAGATTAGTTTTTTCAGATATTCCAAAATATAGATGGTAGCACCCTTGTGAAGTGGTTTGTTATCATTTCCACATTTCGGTGAGTAAATGCATGATGGGCAGCCGCTTTTGCATTGGCAATTCTTCAATAAATCTATTGTAGAATCCAACAAATCAACGAAAACATCTACCGCCTTTTCAGTGATTCCGATGCCGCCTTCATAACCATCATAAATAAATATGGTTGCTTCCTGAGTGTCTTCATGATAATTTGTTGACAGACCACCAATATCAAACCTGTCACACATCGTATGGAGCGGGAAAAGGCCAATCAATGCGTGTTCAGCACCATGAAGCCCTCCGGCAAATACTTCCTCCTCATTTGGAAACATGTCCTCCAAAGTATCTTTTACAGTGCTAGGTATTGTAAACCATAAACCTTTGGTATTGAACTTTAAAGGAGGCAAATCAAGCGGATAAGTTCCGATAGGCTTTGAAAAATGCATCTTCTTATATTTGAAGTAGTCTTCACTAACGGTCAGCTCGCCGAAGTTGATTGTCAAATCACCGTATTTTGTTTTTGAAAGTTTCTTTTTGATTGAGGTTTCAGTTTTATTCAGAACCATTGTATGGTAATCAACGACCTGTTTTGACACATTGACATATCCCCGAGACAAGTTGACACTATTGACAACATAAGTGTCTCCCTTGTTAATTAGTATAGCTCCTTCATGAGCTTCCCTGTAAACCTGTGAACGTTCCATTGTCTCCAAAAGCATGCCATTATTCATTACCTTAAATTCCTCTGAAGAAATCTGGTCTAAAGAATGGTCCATTGCAGGGTTATCGTCATATGGATATATAAAGTCTCCCTTGTGATTTTCATACAAGTCCTTTTTGGAAACAAGCTCATCAACTACATCCTGTGAAATGCCGAAATACTTTTCGGCTTCGCCACGTTTTAAAGGCAATTCCTTGGCGGCGCACAACAAGTGAGCCTCCTGCAATATAGGATTTGTCAAGTCAATGATTGCATTTTCATGAGGCTTGTCGAAGAAGAACTTAGGATTGTTCATGAAGTACTGGTCAAGCTGATTTTCAAAAGCGATTAAAATGGCCAATGACTTCTGATTGCTTCTGCCAGCTCTTCCAGCCTGCTGCCAAGTGGAGATCATGGTTCCAGGATATCCTGAAATGATAACCGCATCAAGGGAACCTATGTTAATGCCCAGTTCAAGTGCATTAGTACAAGTAACTCCCAGATATTTCCCGTTCTTAAGGCCCTCTTCAATTTCACGTCTCTCCTGAGCCTGATAGCCTGCCCTGTAGGCTGCAATTCTATGAGCCAATTTTCCCTTTGCCTGTGTCATGTCCTTTTTGGCCCACATCGCAATTAACTCAGTGGTTTTTCTTGAAACAGTGAAGCATAACGTCTGAATCTGCTTGAGCATCATGTACATGAATATGTTTTCAGTTGCCATATGGACAGAAGGCGCATTCTGGCCAAAATTTCGGCCCCTTACATAGTTCTTAAAAGGATTGTATAAAATAAAGTCCTTCTCTCCGCTTGGGGATGTGTCATTGTCAACCAATTTGAAATCTTCACCTGTCAATCTGTTTGCAAGTTCCAAAGGATTTGCAAGTGTGGCCGAAGACAGGATAAACTGAGGATAAGAACCATAGAAATTGGCTATCCTTTTCAATCTTTTTATTAGAAAAGCAACATTTGATCCGAATACTCCCTTATAGTAATGTGATTCATCAATGACAATATACCTTAAATTCTTATAGAATCTTGACCACTGATGGTGCCATGACAAAATTAGATGAAGCTGATAGGGGTTTGTTAGAACTATCCTTGAATTTTCACGAATACCTTTCTTTTCTCCTCTTGGAGTGTCCCCATCATAGGTACGGGGATCTATTTTGATATCCAATTCATTTTCAAGATTTTCCAGAACATGCAGCTGGTCATTGGACAATGCCTTTGCAGGATAAATGTAAAGAGCGGTTGCATCACTGTCCTCAATCATTGTCTCCATGATAGGCAAATTGAATGCTAAAGTTTTGCCTGAAGCGGTAGGAGTTGTTATAATTACATTTTCCCCATTCTTTATCGCTTCATAGGTGTCTGCCTGATGCTCATATAGCTTTACATCCTTAGAATCAAGATAATCAACAATTCTTTCATTCAAATCGTTGACCTTTTTAAAGCTGGCTTCCCTGGCGGGCATTGTTTCAATATGGGCGATATTCTCCCTATATCTCACATCGTTTTTAAACATATCAATTTTATTGACTTTTGACATAATACCCGCTGAAACTAAGTTTTTAAATGAATTTTTGGTTAAAAACAGTAAGTTAGAAACAAGATTGTTCCTAACTTATTATGCATATTATGGAAGGATATTCCCTCCATGATTATCATTTATTCTTTATACTAAAAATAAATTTCTTTTCATAGTTTACAAATGCTCTCTCAATCATTTTATAAATAAAAAATACTATAAATTAAATTATATTAGATTAAGAGGGAAAAAATGATTACATTTGAAGATTTTGAAGATATTGTAGTTAACATTCTTAAGAGAGATATTTCTTCAAACATCAATCAGAAAAAGGCAATATTGTCTCCATCCGACAAATCCCTTTTCATTGTAGCGGGACCAGGATCAGGTAAAACAACAGTAATGGTGCTTAAAATCCTAAAATACATTTTCGTTGACGATATTGACCCCAGTGAAATATTAGCTACAACATTCACTAAAAAAGCGGCTAATGAACTTTATTCCAGGATATTGGGCTGGGGTGATGAGATAAAAAATCATCTGCTAGACAATCTGGATGATTTTGATACCCTTTTGAAAGTCGATAAAATAGATTTTAACCAGATTATAATTGGAACAACCGACAGTATTGCTGAGGAATTGCTTAGAGACTATAAAAAGCCCGGTGAAAACCAGTCCATCGTTGTTGAGGATTTTGTTGCAAACTCAGCTATGATTAAAATCCTCGTTGAAGATGAAAAATATCTCAATAAAGAACTTACAGAATACCTAAAGGAGTTAAGCGGAAGGCAGAAACTGGAAGGACCATCAAAAATAAGTGAAATTCTCATTGAAATTAAAGATAGGATATATTATGACCAAGTTGACTTTGATGAGCTATACTCTAAAACCCAAAAAGGAAGTGGACAGCAGATTGTACTCGATTGCATTCGCGAATATGAAAAAACATTAAACAATAGAAACACAATCGACTTTGCAATGCTTGAGTTTAAATTTTTAAACAAACTAAAAAATGGGGATTTAAACTCATTTTTAGATGAAATAAAGATAGTTCTTATCGATGAATATCAGGATACAAACCTGATTCAGGAAGACATCTATTTCACAATTGCCCAATCTGCACTGGAAAATAATGGAAATATAACAGTTGTTGGAGATGATGACCAGTCCCTTTATCGTTTTAGAGGTGCAACAGTAGATTTATTCACAAATTACCAAAAACGTGCAAAAGAGAGATTGGATATTGATGTTGAAGAAATTAACCTAACAACAAATTACCGTTCAACTGAAAATATCATCCAACATTGCAATCAATTTGCAGAGCTTGACAGCGAATACCAGAATGCAAGAGTTGACAATAAACCAAAAATTACAGCTCCTGACTTTGAAAAAGATAAGATGCCTATCTTAGGCATGTTCAGAAACAATCCGGAAATGCTTGCAAGAGATTTGACAAACTTAATTAACGATTTAGTGAACAAGGGAGAATGTGAATTAAAAGTTCTGCAGGTACTCAATAAGGAATATTATGAAAAAGTGAATGGTGCAATCGATATTGCAAGATTGCAGCAGATTAAAAGTGAAAATATCAAAGCTGGACGTGAAATCGAAAAAATTACTCTTAAATTGGATAGCGAATATGGTTCCGCATCAGATATTGCTATCCTTTCATATTCCCCAAAGGAACTGCAATATGGAAATCGTTCATTCCTGCATTTCTTAAGAAAAAATCTCAAAAGGCTTAGACAACCTATTGAGATGTTCAATCCAAGAGGAATAGATTTGCAGGATATTGATATTGTTGGAGTATTCTGCGGTTTGATTCTTGAATGCATTGACCCTGAAGCAAGCTTTCAAAATTCAGATAAGACCATTCCGAATTTAGCTAAAAGAAATATGCTTCGTTGGAGATTAAAGGCAAAGGAATTCATTAAATTAAATCCGGAACCTCATGAACCGATAAACCTTTCGCAGTTTGTAACACATTGGCAGATTAGAAGACCAAACGGCTATGATGAATGGCCGAAAAGTGCCAGTTTAATGGAGCTTGCCTACAAATTAACAACCTGGATTGAAGATTTGCAGGATGATGTTGAAGGAATTGTATATCTCGAGGCGATTACAAAATCAATTACGCAAACTGGCTTTTTCAATGATTATCATTCAAACATTTCATTCAGAAATCCTCATCAGGAAAGGGCCTCAGTTTTGGAAGCTATCTGGAATATTTTCATTCCTCTTTCAACAGGAGGAGTGAGCATTGACGAATCACTGCTTGAAACTTTACCTGATGACAGAATTAATGTCCTGTCCATTCATCAGTCCAAAGGATTGGAGTTTCCGCTGGTTGTTGTTGATGTCGGCTCAAGATTTAAAACAAACGATATCCGAACACAAAGATTAAGATTTCCAAAATCCCTTAAAGAGAAGATGACTATTGAAGACAGCATCAGACAGCACAGTTCCCTTGGACAGAGCGAAAGAAGTGAAAAGGACAGGTCTTTTGATGATTTAACCAGACTTTATTTTGTTGCATTTTCAAGAGCTGAAAGCGTTTTATTGTTAATTGGCCTGAATTCAGCAATTGAGGGATACAATAAGAAAAATGACCACTTTGACATTCCAAATGTTGCCCTTGGATGGAGTAGAGACGAAAAATATGTTGGATTTAATGAGATTTATTTAATTTAGAGGTGTTAATATGAAGTTGCCATCAAGATCAAAATCCTATATGATACCTGAATACAGCTTAACTGGAGACTTATTGTCCTTTTTAACATGCAATTTACAATACAGATATCAAAATAAAGGAACGCTTCCTCCTTCCAAACCTGTTCAAAGGTGGTTTGGAGAGTTTATTCATGGAGTATTGGAAGAAGCCTATTTGCAATGGAAATATAACCAAACCCAATTTCCATGGGATTGGAAGGAAGATATCAGACCTATTGAGGACTTAATTGACTTAAGATTACAGGTTAGAGGCCTTTATCCCCACGATGAAGATTTATTTTTCAGTATTTTGAATCAGCCGGATGAAGAATTAACAATTGACGACTTGAATGAACATGACCACAAGAAACTGGCAAGCGCAAGAGCTGAAAAGGCGATAAATATCTGGGGAGAACATCTATTCCCATTGATTGATTCATCTGAACTTTTAATAAAGGGAGTTAGAACAATGCCTAATTACGATGAGAACATTAGCAGATCTAATTATTACGGCATTAATGGTGTTGTGGACGTTTTGACTTCAATGAAAATAAATAAAAGTTTGGAACAGAGCAATCTGGATAATTTCAACAACAAGATTATTGCATTCCTAAAGAAAGATTCCGATTTTCGAAAAAGAATTGCGGAATATGAAGAAGGTGATGACTATGAAATCATCATCGATTACAAAGGAATGAAAAGACCTCCAATTAAGATGAATGATTCAAAGGCTGAAGACAAATGGGAAACCCATAAACAGCAGATCTTGACATATTCCTGGCTCAGATCCAAACAAGAGGATGCAAAACCGATTATTGCAGGCATAATATTTTATCTAAACGAACTTGTTCCATCAAAAGAGGATTTGGTTCTGATTAAAGATGAATTGAACGACGGTTTAACGGATGTTGGTTACGAATGGCAAAGGGACGTTGAACTGATTGAAAACTGGCAGGAAGAGGATAAGGCTCCCGAATTAAGTGATGAGTTTAAAATAGCCAGGTCAATCAGAATCATTAATGTCAATGAAGATGAAAAAGAGGAAGCACTCAAGAAATTTGACAGCGTCGTGGCCGATATTGAAAATTCATTAATCAAGGAAATAAAAGGATGTAAAATTCAGGATGCATGGAAAGCAGATTCAGACGAAAGAACATGCAGTGCATGCGATTTTAAAACATTCTGCAAAAATAACAGTGTTAAAACAAAAGACTTTAAAATTCCATAATACAATATAATAATAGGCGATTGTATGACTAATTTAGAAACAAACAAAAAATACTGTGAAATGATCGAGAGTAAAATTAAACTTGATGCTAAGCCAGTAGCAATGAAACTAATCAAAACCGAAGGGGACTTGCCTGAAGGTTATGATTTGATCGATGAAAAAATAAGACATTGTGAAATGGTCAGGAAAGCTTCTTTAGGCAATAAATTCTACTCCACCATCAACGAACAATCATGTTTAGGCGGAGCAGGAGCTATTGGACTTAGAGATATGCCTGAAAAATTAGCTAACGGTGAAAAATACTTCTCTTTAGGAAGATTCCAAGACTTGGAAACCGCTAAAAAACTAACTGACAAACTTTCCATCATCAAGGATATCAGTTGGGGAATCATCTATGCACCTTTAGATGAAGCTGACTTTGAAGCGGACATAATTCAAATAATTTCCGAACCTGTTGGCGGAATGAAACTTGCTCAAAGTATAGTCTATAAAACCGGCGAAAAGATTAACCCATCATTTGCAGGTATCCAATCATTATGTGGAGACGCATTTGCCAACCCATACCTTGCAGACGGAGTTAACTTTACATTAGGTTGTGATGGTTCTAGAGGTTATGCTGATATTAAAGAAAATGAAATGATTATTGGTATCAGCAAAGCTAAAATCGAAGAAATTATTTCCGGTTTAGAATCAATCTAAAAGAGCTAAATAATCATCATAATGATTAATGTTTAAAAGCTCTTTTTTATTTTTTTCTTTTATTCCATAAAACGTAAATCCATCGGCAAAAATTTTTCTTAAAATCGGATTAAGATTATCATTCTCATTTTCCAAATATTTCATCAAATTTTCACGTGGTGCAACAAAAGGCATTCCCAATCCTTCAGCAGTATCCAACAGACCTGTTTTCCTTCTTCTTAAAATTGATATAGTCCTGTAAGGGTCATCTGAATTTTGACTTACCTTTATCAGTTTGTTAAATGTTTCAGTTGATACTGTAGGCTGGTCTGCAGTGATGCATAATGCAAAATCAGAATCTGTTTTTGACAGACCATTGTAAAGTGATACTGATAAACCTACATCAACAGGGTTATTAATTACAAATTTGACAGAGTCTTTATAATTATCAAAGATAGCTTCTTTTATTTCACTAGCATAATGGCCAAGTACCACAATACATTCATCTGTATTTGCAGATAATGCATTATCAATAGTTGTCTCTATAACTGTCTTATTTTTAAAAGGTAAAATTAATTTATTTTTCAAATCAATATTTCGAGAAAGTTGATCCTTTCTCATTCTGGAATTCTTTCCGGCTGCAGTAATAATGGTTGATATTGTCATAAAAAATAGAAAAAAATGATATATTCACTCTGTTGGAATATATCTTATTACTTGTGCATAAACGCCCATACCAGTACCTGAACCCTCTGTCCACATTCTAATCTGAACAGGGTAATCATGATTATTGGTTACGGTAATATCCTGAGCAGGGTTAAAACCGAATAGAACTGCATTTTCATCCCAGGTCATACCAGTAGGCAAATCAAATCCTTCAGATGTAACAGCTGCTCTTAAAGCCCTAGCAGACGGACACACACCATGCGCTGCACTTCCACCTGGAGCGGATGCATCATTAGCTGATTCAAAGTAAACATAATCTTTACCACTGGAAGTTGAATTGGGCGGGATAACAGTTCCGTTCCAAGCTTCAACGAATTGTCTTGCATTAACTTCCCTAATTGAATCGCCGTATTCTGGGTGAGAACCTAATGAAGTACCATAAACTTCACCCTCTTCGGTAGTGTAATTTCCTGAGTATAATAGTATTGGAGAACCGGTAGGATATTCAGCAGCATAATCTACAACATCTTGACCGAAGATAACCGGCACATCAGCTGAAGAAATATTGTTCCTTCCATCTGAAAAGCCAACCATTCCTTTTTCTAATGTGAAAATAGAACCTACAGAAGCATCATAATTATACCAACTGACAATGGTTGAATTATCATAATAATCATTATGGAAATCTAGATTTTTAATTTGGTCAACAGGAACGGATTGAATCACAGTTCCATTTTCAACGACATCAACACCAGTTTCAGTTTTAACTAACCATTTATATGGAGCACTATAACCCCACACATAGTTATCCGGCGCTTTAACAACTAACTTATCCCCTTCACTTGTCAAAAATCCAGGACCCTCAACATCAACAACAGTTCCATAAGAATCAATACCTTCACCAGATACACATGAAAAGTCAAATGGCACGACACCTGTAGTTAAAGACACTAACAGTCCCTGTAAATCAAAAGCCAATAACTGATGTGATAAAAAACCAATATTTGAAATAAGTGGGACTTCAATTGGGTTACCTGTATTCAAAATTGATTGGTTTTCAAACATTGACTGGCCCATAGGAAGGTTATAATCCTCTGCTATGGATTGAGCTGTGTATGGAGCACTACTTGCTGAACTTAAGACTACAAATAAAACACTTAAAACTATTAATGCAATTATTATTGTAATACTTATTTTTCTCCAACTTCTACTCATTTAATACACCCAAAAAATAATACAATAATAAATATTGATTCCCTATTATAAATACATTATTACTAATTGCGCAGTTTCTCAGAAATTAGTTTTATTCTTTCTTGAATCTCAATTATTCTATCCTGACCATTGCCACCAATGAAAATAGCTTCTTCATGGGAATACTCGGCAACCAGTTCAATAATTTCGTCTAAAGTACTTACGGTAATGATATTGCCCATATAACCCAAGGAATTCAATCTATAGATAGCCAAATCTAGAGTGTCATCCAAGCCAGGGAACAAGACAATTACTTCGGGATTGTATTTGGCAGCAACATCCAAAATATCAAGCCTGTGTATCTCATTATGTCTAGGGGTTCCAATGAATAATGCATAAAAGTCTTTTTCGGCCAAAACTGATGCCAAAGCATCTGAATTGTCTGTTTTTCCAACATAAACATCAGCATTATTAATTTTATAAACATCCAAACGACCTTCAACTGCCTTAAAATTTGAAAGCGTTGATCTGACAACATCCTTAGGCACCTTCAACTCCCGTGTAATTGCAGTTGCAAGGCCAGCATTAAGTAGATTAAATTTACCGACCAAATGGATTTCATCCTGATATTCAAAATAGGGAATGCTTTTGCTTGCGGCCTCTTTAAAGTCGGCATTGAAATCCTGGTTGAATGCAGTGAAAATTGTTTTGCCTTCAAAAAATCTAACAAGGGAATTCTTATAATTGGCTATTGTCTTGTGAACGTCCATATGGTCATTGCCTATATTTGTTAATCCAATCATGTCAAAGTCAAAGCAGTATTTAGCAAAATCAAGAGTCATGTCACAGACTTCCACAAGCAATATGTCACAATCAAACTCATTGGCTTCGAGAATCAAATCATAATAACCTGAAAATCCTCCTCCACCATTTCCGCCGACAAGAACCTTTTTGCCCGCATTCTCCAATATTTCCTTAATCATGTGAACAGTTGTAGTTTTGCCGTTGGTTCCGGTAATCCCAATTGTGAAAATATCCTTATGTTTTGTTACAACATCACTTAATAATTCTCCGTCTTCCAATAATCTTGTTGCAAAAGCTCCGCCAAACATGCTGGGACTAATGGCTATCGCATCACATTCATCAATTGCATATGAATTGGTAAAACCCAAATCAACAATAATCTTTTCCCCTACAAAAGAGATGGTTTGATTTTCATCAATCACATCCATTGACAATAAAGGTAAATTCAAACCAGCTAAATCCACATTAATATTCAAATCAGTTGCATAAACTTCCCAACCATGCTTCAAAAGGGAATTTACAGCCTTTTTTCCTTCTACTCCTAATCCAATAACTGCCGCTTTCATAAAAAATAATTCCTAAATAATAAATAATTATACAAATAATTATTACTTTAAAATAATTAATAAATATTTTGAAAAAACAAATAATTTTAATAGCATAATGATTATAATTAAAGCAAGGTGATTTAATGTTTGAAGATGAAAGAGATGATAAAATTTATAACCTAAT
>NZ_JAZNAN010000053.1:0-5537 GCF_045586545.1 Methanobrevibacter sp. | reverse complement strand
AATATGATAATATTGAATTAACTAATATTTAAAGGTTTGGTTAAAATTAGTATTTTAAACAAAAAACACTAATTCTTCAATAAAATATAATAATTTTTGATGAGAAAAATCTACTTCCTATAAATCTTCATGCCCTATTATAATTCTCATCAAAAAAGAAAATAATAATGTCTAACTATTCCGGTGGGGAATAATTAGGACTTTCATTAGTAATCAACAAGTCATGAGGGTGGGATTCCTTAATACCGCTGCTTGTAATTCTAACGAAGTTTGCTTTTTCTTGCATTGCTTTAATATCCTTAGCACCACAGTATCCCATGGATGATTTCAAACCACCAACCAATTGGAATAAGATTTCAGCAACGGTACCTTTGTATGGTACAGCACCTTCGATTCCTTCAGGGACAAATTTGGTGTGGTTCATTTTACTTTTCTGACCTTGGAAGTATCTGTCTGCTCCACCGTCATACTCGCTGGTCATTGCACCCATGGATCCCATTCCACGGTATTTCTTATATTGCTTACCGTTCATAACAACAACTTCACCAGGAGCTTCCAAGGATGCTGCAAGCAAGTTACCTAACATTACCGCATCAGCACCGGCACCAATAGCTTTAGCAACATCACCAGAGTATCTGATACCACCATCAGCAATTACAGGAACACCAAAATCAGCCGCAGCATCAGCAACATCTGAAATGGCAGTCAATTGAGGCACTCCAACACCTGCAACGATACGGGTGGTACACATGGAACCAGGTCCGATACCCACTTTAAGCGCATCTACACCCATGGAAATCAAGTCTTCGGCAGCCTGAGCGGTTGCAATGTTACCGACACATAACTCGGCATCGATGTTATCCTTAATGGTTTGTGTAAACTTGACCACATTCATGTTGTGAGCGTGAGCACAGTCAATTGAAATTATATCCGCACCGGCTTGGTCAAGTGCCATTGCCCTTTCCAAATCGAATGGACCACAAGCGGCAGCTACCAAAAAGTTACCGTCTTTGTCACGGGCTGCTTTTGGATATTGTGCATGATTTAAGATATCTTTGATTGTGATGATTCCAACTAATTTGCCGTCATGAACAACAGGAAGTCTTTCCACCTTATTTTCATAAGCAATATTCAATGCCTCTTCAGCGGATATTCCTTCTTCAACTGTTACAACATCAGAAGTCATTATGTCCTTTACGGTTTTATTAGGTTCTGATTTTAGAACTGGCCTGATATCCCTTTTAGAGATTATACCAATAATTTCATCACCTTCCACAACCGGAAGACCACTGATTAATTCATCCTGCATTTTAGCCTGAACTTCAGCGATAGTGGAATCTTTAGAAATAGTTACAACATCGCGAATAGTCAAATCTTCAGCATTCTTAACCTTTTTTACTTCTTCAACCTGCCTTTCCTGTGAGATGTTTCTGTGAATTACACCTACTCCACCTTCCTGTGCCATAGCTATAGCAAGACTCGCTTCGGTTACGGTATCCATAGCCGCACTTAAGACTGGAATGTTTAAGCTAATTCCTTTTCCCAATTCAACTTTAGTGTCGATATCCTTAGGTTCGACATAACTTGCATTAGGGGTTAAAAGAAAATCATCAAAAGTGAAAGACATTCTTGCTTCTTGAACTTTCTTTGAAAATGACATGAGTTACACCTGATTAAAATGAGTTTAATAATTCTTTAAGCTCAGCTACAGCAGTATGGTGTATCTTACCGGTATTTCTGTCACCACCTACACAGGCAGCTCCCCTAATACCGACAACATCACAACCGATGTCATGCAATGGTTTTAGTTGTTCTTTTTTGACAGAACCTGCAAGTGCGGTTAATAAACCATAGCTGTGAGCCTCTTCAACAAATTCTTTTAATTGATCAATATCTAGATAATCAAATAAAGTATGACCGTCTTTAACTGCAGTATCAAGCATTGCAAGGTCGCATCCTGCATCTTTAGCCACTTTTGGTATTTCCATAGGGTCCACTGCACCGACACGATGAGCATCAGCATATCCTGCAGCTACAATAATTGTATCTTCACTAACATCTTTTACAGTTTTTACAACATTTTCCATGACTTCAACAGCTTCGTCATGGTTTTTTGTTCCGTATAATCCAACTTTAATGTAATCTGCTCCTGAAACGTGAGCACCCATTGCTGCAAGTGAAACTGTACCTGGTTTGTAAGGCACATCCCCTAAAGTTGCGCTGACAAGCTTGTCTTCAGGAGTCAATTCCCTAATTTCTTTGATTACCCAAGGGAAATTAGCGCCTAGAGAACCTTCCTTAGGATTTTTCACATCAACAATATCAGCTCCGCCTTCAATAGATTCAAGAGCTTCTTCACGATTTATAGGACTTATTAATAGAAGCATGTATTTCCTCCAATAAATTATAATTTTATAATATAATAATATTACTTCTTTATTATTTATAAATATTATTGATTTTAAAGAAATTTTAAAAAAAAATAAGAATTAATATGGGGAATCTTTTTGAGAAATATTTTCTTTAATAACCCCATGGGCTTTAGGGTAAAATCCAACATCTGTTGAGAATCTTCTCATGAATTCGATAATCTCATTTGTTGGAATTGCAAGTGGGCAGTTCAGTGTGCATAGGCCACATAAGGTGCACATATACAATCCTGAATCATAACATGTCTCATCATCCTCAATGAACTTTGACATTGCAACACCTCTGCCTCCAAGGTAGTTATTGAATCCGAATTCATTTCCAACGGCATTATAGACCGGACAGTGGACAAGACAGTTTCCGCATCCGATGCAATAAAGGCATTCCGGTGTTGCTTCGCTTCTTCCGTTATCCAAAAGAATAACAACCACCTTTTCAGCACCATACATGTTTTTCAGGAGCTTTTTCTCAATGTCGGCTGTTTTTGAAGGTCCTGAAACCACATTCATATATGATGTGACATAGCTTCCTGTTGCAAAAATAGTTTCAAGTTTTACAACAGAGATTGCGTCTTCCAATGTAGGTACAATCTTTTCAATTCCAGCTACAATTATATGCAAATCCTTTAGTGAAACTATTGAAATATTGCCTTCATTGTGCACCATTACAAGGGATCCTTCTTCCGATGCTATTGCGTTGGCTCCACTTATACCTACGTTGGCACTTTCTATGCGTTTTAGCACATCACTTCTTACGGCTTCCATGATTTGCCTAGCTTCAGGATTAACATTAGCGCCAAGTGAATCATTGACAATGTCTGTGATTTTTGAAATATTCAAATGGGAAGCAGGGCCTGTCGGATGGACCGGTTTGTTGTCTGTCTTTTTAAGCTGCAGTATGCGGTCTCCCAAATCTGTTTCCACAACTTCAATATCTTTGTCATTTAAATGTTTTTTAAGCTTAATTTCGCCTAAAGTATTTGATTTTGCTTTTGCTATTGCCGTGCAACCATATTCCTCAAGCAAATCATCGATGGCGTTTAAAGCATCTTCAGAAGTTTTTGCAAATATAAAATCAATATCATTACGTTTGAATGAATCTGAAAGCTGATTGATCAGCTCCTCATTATTGTCGATTGAGTACTTTTTGATTTCCTGAACCCTTTGCATCAATCGTTTTGTAGATGGTGATTCCTTAATGGCATTTGACCTGCTTTTAACTGTATTGAATGATTTTCTCATTGTTTTAAGTTCATTCTTGTCCATCCACACCACCATACTTTACTAAAAATTCTGTCAAGTCTAGAACTTCCAAATCATCATTTTCCAAATTAAGTTTGCAGAAAGGACAGGAAGTGACAAGAGTTTCGCAGCCTGTTTCAATTGCCTGTAATAATCTTGATTCAGCTATTTGGCCTGCGATTTCGGGATATGCTGACTTGACACCCCCTCCGGCGCCGCAGCATAAGCTGTCTTCACGAACATTTTCCATTTCTACCAGATTTGCGACAGTCTTTATTACCTCGCGGGGCTCATCAAAGACTTCACAATGACGGCCCAGATGGCAGGAATCATGATAGGTCACATCTAAATCAGTTTTGTCAAAATCAAGCTTTTCATCCTTAATCAGTTCATCCAATAATTGTGAAATATGAACTACATCCAATCCGTCATAATCCTCTTTTAGGGTTTTGTAGCAACCTGCACAGGATGTTAATATTAATTCATCTTTAAAAACTTCAGAATTCTTTTGAATCTGCTCTTGGGCTTCCTTGTCAAAACCTGTTCTAAGCAAAACAGATCCGCAACATTTTTCATCTTCTAAAATATGATAATCAATACCTGCTGACTTTAACAGCATCTCTGTGGCATCCTGAATGCTGGTTTGTCTTTCACGTGCAGTGCATCCTCTAAAATAAAGCATAGTTATTCCTCATCCTCATCAAGAGATATTTCATTTGAAAGCGCAACCTCTTTAACGATTTTGTTGACGTCATCCTGTAGCTTGTCCAGCTTATTGTATAGTCTGAAGATGACATAAAAGAGAACTACAAATACAACAATGATAATGAAGTCCAAACCACGGGTTATACCGAATAAATTTGCAAAAGAGATACTTAACTCAGGAAATATGGAAAACAGAATGACAAATAACCATAATATGGCCCATAGGATTGTTGTAATGAATGACTGCTTTTCATTTAGATATCTAAACAAGAACCAGACAATAGCTATTATGGATATTATTGGAAATATAACTGAATATAATAACATTTTTTCACCTAAAACTGATGTTTAATCATTTGAATTAATATTTTTATTGCCTCTTTAACGTTTGTGCCCTTTGCTTGGGTTTCCGGAGTGTAGATTGTTTGAATCGGAACTTCAACAAAGGGTATGTTATTATCATTTACCTCACGAATGAATTCCGATGAAATGAGATATCCCCTTGCATTGATTTCAATTTTGTTTAATGCATCAAAGGTTACGGCTCTAAAACCGGTTTGTGAATCGCTTACATTTACATGATAAAATATTCTGGTCAATAAATTCATTACGGAATTTGCAAAATTACGGCTAAAAGGCATATCCTTTAAAGGCCTGACGCCAATTACCGCCTGAGCTTCACCCTTAACTAAAGGTTCTATGACATTATCTAAATCATCAGGAGAATGCTGTCCATCCGAATCCATACTGACAACATATTTCGGATTATACTTTAAAACAGCATCGAAACCAGTCTGTGTTGCAACGCCAACCCCACGATTAATGATTAGGGAAAAGATATGAATCTGGTCAGGGAATTTCTTTTTGGATTGCCTGACAACACCTAATGTATCGTCTGAAGAACCGTCATTGACAATGACCATATTGTATCCCTTTTCAGCTATTTCCTCAATAACCGGTTGGATTCTTGTAGCTTCATTATATGCCGGAAGAACAACATATGTCGCATCCTTGTCTTCCTTGCTGATTTCAATTCCCATTTTACACCTTTTTATAACGGTCCTGCATCTTCTTTTCCTTCGCGCATTCCCATTCCAGCTTCCTTTCTCATTGCTTTTCTGTGATACATCATTTTGATTAGGTTCTGTGCATGCTCACGCGCCC
>NZ_JAZNAN010000052.1:0-17486 GCF_045586545.1 Methanobrevibacter sp. | reverse complement strand
AAATTGGACATTTGTGGCAATGTTTAATTTTGCATAGGCCATTCTGATTGAAATTGAAATATAGAAAAATTATATTAATCAAAAATCTTAAAAAATATATTAATGTTTTGGCGTGAATTTTAAAGAGTTGTTTGAATGAATCATGATTTAATAATTGCAAGATATGGTGAAATCGGGCTTAAAAGCCCTAAGATAAGGTCCCGTTTTGAAAAGAAATTAGTTAAAAATATTAAGGCCGCTTTTGATTGTGAAGTTGATAGAAACCAGGGAAGAATCTATATTTTCCCAAATGACTTTGATGAAGGAATCGAAAAGTTAAACAGAGTATTCGGTGTTGTTTCATACTCTCCTGCAACTTCAACCCATTCCACATATGATGAAATCGATGAAACTTTAGGACAATACACTTTGGACTTAATGGCCAGCGGAATTTTAGATGAGAATACCAAATTTGCCATTAAATGTCGTCGTGTCGGCAAGCATGATTTCACATCCCAGGAAATGGCCGCCCACTGTGGTGGTGTTGTAAGGGATAAGATTTTGGCTCCGGTTGACCTGACAAATCCTGATTTGACAATTTACGTTGAAATTAGAGATAATGATGCTTACATTTATCATGAAAAGATTAAAGGCCCAGGAGGACTGCCTTTAGCAACACAGGGAAAAGTTGTAGTGCTTTTATCAAGTGGCATAGACTCCCCTGTTGCAGCTTATATGATGATGAAAAGGGGCTGTGAAGTAATAGCTTTGCATTGCAACAATGATCCTTTCTCAGGCCCCAAAGTAACTGAACTTTTTAATCTATTGGTGGACCAGTTGAATGAATATGCAAAAGGAGTTCCAATTAAAAAGAGGGTCGTAGATTATGGAGAATATTTAACAGTTGCAAAAGAAAAGGCTCCTGAAAAGATGACCTGTGTCTTATGCAAATCCGGAATGTATAGGATTGCTGAGATGCTGGCACTTAAACTGGGCGCTGATGCTATTGTCGATGGAAGCAGCGTAGGCCAGGTTGCTTCACAGACACTGTCTAACATTCTTGCTACAAGATATGGTGTGGAAATGCCGATTTTGTCTCCATTGATTGGTTTGGATAAGGAAGAGATTACCAAAATCGCAAAAGAAATAGGCACTTTTGAAATCTCTAAAATCGATGATGGAGGATGCAGTGCAGTTCCAAGATATCCTGAAACCCGTGCTGATTTGAATAGGGTTAAAGAGGCATGTGAAAGTATGAATCAGGATGAAATACTTCAAAAGGTATTTGAAAACATTCATAGGGACTGAATTGATATTTTTCAATTCAAATCCAATAAATGTTTATACACTTTAGTCTCTTGAGCATTTTTCAGCATCTATTGCAATGACGAACATCAGGACATGTAATGCGTCCTGCGGATTAACAACATCCAAAACGTATGTGTCTGTCAGGTTCAATAGCTGTTTTCCGATTGTTGCAACCTGATTTCCATTAGAATCCTTGATGCTGTAGTTCCATTCTGTGAAATTTCCCTTTGCAGTCCAACCTAATGCATCTATGCTGTAGGATGAACCGAATAATTTGAACAGTTTCTTTTTAATGCTGCCAATTTTTTTTCCTTTTTCATGCAGTTCAAATGTTGGGGTGACGGATATGACCTTTTGATTGACTTCTCCGAGTTCATCTCCCTGTGGGCTAAATATTTTTAATTTGTGCTTTATTGCCAGCTCTCCTTTGACTTTATATGCGACGTTGCCATCTTCACTATAAACATCAAAGCTATCAAACAATGAGAACATTTTCTCTTTAAGTATAAGTTTCATAATATAGTCTCCAATTCTTTAATTACAGTCATGTTTTTTAGTTAATAAATGATTTGTAATCTAAATATCATAATAATTAAATACTATCCAAATCATAAATAATAAATGTCTAGTAAATAACTAATTTACTAATCGAGGTTATAAATATGAAAACTACTGTTAGTGTAATTAAGGCTGATATTGGAAGTGTGTCCGGACACTGTGTCGCACACCCAGAATTAATGGATATTTGTGACGAAGTTTTAAACGAAGCTTTAGAAACTGGTATCATAAAAGATTACTATATCTCCCGCTGTGGAGACGACATAGACTTAATCATGACCCACGACAAAGGTGTAGAAAACGAAGAAGTGCACAAAACTGCATATACTGCATTCATGAAAGCTACTGAAAGAGCACGTGAATTGAAATTGTACGGTGCAGGTCAAGACTTGTTATCCGATACATTCTCAGGTAACATCAAAGGTATGGGTCCTGGTGTAGCAGAAATGGAATTCGAAGAAAGGCCATCTGATCCTGTATTAATTTTCTGCTGTGACAAAACTGAACCTGGTGCATTCAACTTACCGGTTTTCAGAATCTTTGCAGACCCATTCAATACTGCAGGTCTTGTAATCGACCCATCATTGCACGATGGATTCAAATTCGAAGTATTCGACGTAATCGAACACAGAAAAGTTATCTTAAGCTGTCCTGAAGAAATGTATGACTTGCTTGCATTAATCGGTTCCACCGGAAGATACGTAATTAAAAGAGTATGGAAGAAAAATGGTGAAATCGCAGCTGCAGTAAGTACTGAAAGATTAAACTTAATGGCTGGAGAATACGTTGGTAAAGACGACCCAGTATGTATCGTAAGAGCACAATCTGGTTTCCCTGCTAACGGTGAATGTGTAGACCCATTCGCATTCCCACACATGGTAAGCGGATGGATGAGAGGATCCCACAATGGTCCAATGATGCCTGTATCCGAAGCAGAAGCAAATCCAATCAGATTCGACGGACCACCTAGAGTAGTCGGATTAGGTTTCCAAGTAGCTAACGGTGAATTAATCGGTCCTGTAGACTTATTCGATGACCCTGCATTTGACCCAACCCGTGAACAAGCTGCTAAAATTGCAACTTACATCAGAAGACACGGTCCATTCGAACCTCACAGATTACCATCTGAAGAAATGGAATACACTTCACTTCCTGGTGTAATGGAAAAATTAGAATCCAGATTCGAAGACATGGATGATTAAACTTAAAGAGATTTCAAATCTCTTCTTTTTTTTACTTTTTTTAAAATTAGTTTTTGTGTGCAGTAATTATTGTAAAACTTCTTGAATTAATGGTTATTATGCAATCATCAACAGTAACATAATAGTTTTTACCCTCTTTTGTAACTACTGATTCATCTTTTTCAAGCTTTGAAATACAGTAGCTAACAGGTTCATCATCAATTCCCAAATTTTTCTGTATTCTTCCAACGCCCATTTCAGTGGTATGAATCTTGTCGACATTTTCCAAAAGTACTTTCTTATGCATTTTAATACCTCATTTTTGCATCTTAGTCAATGCTGTAATTACTTATTTATATATTACTCTCCTATTTAGTATTATGTCATTTTTAAAATTCATTCTTAAAAATCCATTCAGGAGAAAGAATAGCGCAATTCTTGCTATTGTGGGAATTGCTATTGGAATAATTGTTATTGTTGCTCTTGGTGGAATCACAGACGGTTTGGTCAATACCTTTGAAGATACAATTCATGCGGGAGGTGCTGACTTTTCGATTTCCGGAAAGGAAACTGGGGATTCAGCTTATGGAACCAATACCATCGATGCAAACTGGACAGATAAGATAGCAAACGTCACTGGGGTGGAGGAGGCATATCCTATTTATGTTGTCCTGACTTCGGTTGGCGATGATTATATGAATACCTTAATCGGTATTGATCCCGAAGGAACTACATTGGCTGATATTTCAATGAAAGAAGGTAGAATTTTCAAGGACAATGCATCTGAAGCGATTCTTGGTGAAATATATGCTGATGACAATGACTATAAAGTAGGGGACAATATCAAGATTGACGGTGAGGACTTTGAGATTGTAGGAATTTATGAAACTGGAGACCAGAACATGGCGGGAGGTGTATTCACATCAATCTCAAAAGTTGGCGACCTGATGGATGACGATGATTCAATCTCAAACATTTATGTTAAGGTAGAAAAAGGTCAGGATCCTCAGGAGGTTGCCGACAGGATTGATGAGAAATACGGTGATGACATTGCAACAATCACATCAGTCATGGAAATGCAGCAGATGGGGGATATGCTGAACATGCTTAAAGCATCCACATGGGCAATATCACTTCTTGCCATTGTCGTTGGAGGCCTTGGAATCATCAACACAATGCTGATGAGCGTGTTTGAGAGAACCCGTGAAATCGGTGTTTTAAAGGCAGTCGGATGGTCAGACAAAAGGATTCTTGGAATGATTGTTGGGGAATCTTTGGTAATTACAATAGTTTCGGCCATCATAGGCTCCCTAATAGGATTTGGAGCATGCACACTTTTGGCTCCTCAAATGGGATTTTCTCCATTGTTCACTCCAAAAATATTTATTCAGGCTTTTGCAATAGCTATTTTGGTTGGAATCATTGGTGGGCTTTACCCTGCAATCAAAGCGGTTAAATTGCCTCCAACAGAGGCATTGAGGTATGAGTGAGGTGAAAATATGAATGCAGTTGAAATCAAAGATTTGTATAAAAGTTATGAAGATGGAAAAATCAAGGCATTGAATGGTGTAAACCTCACAATTGAAGACGGGGAATTTGTCTCAATCATCGGTCCGTCAGGTTCCGGTAAATCAACTTTATTGAATATGCTCGGTGCGCTTGACATTCCCGATTCTGGAAGCATCAATGTTGCAGGCCATGATTTGAAAACATCCAAAAAACTCAATGAGTTCAGGGCGGAAAGTATTGGTTTCATTTTCCAGTTGCACAACCTGATTCCAAACATCTCTGTTGTGGAAAATGTTGAAATTCCAATGTATACCCAGAAGTTATCTTCTAAAGAGATGAGAAGTAAAGCATTGAAACTCTTGGATGATGTTGGCCTTGAAGACAAGGCAGGCATAAAACCGAACAAGTTATCTGGTGGTGAACGTCAGAGGGTAGCTATTGCCCGGGCACTGGCCAATGAACCATCAATAATATTGGCAGATGAACCAACAGGATCACTGGATTCAAAGACAAGTAGTAAAATCCTTAAGCAGTTAATCGATTTGCATGAAGATAAGAATGTAACATTGATAATTGTAACTCATGATATGGATGTAGCCAAACTTGCAGATAGAGTTATCGAAGTTTTGGATGGTGAGATAATATCTGCCGGTGATGAATCCTTGATTAACAGTAAGATTGATGTGTAATCTTACTTAATCTTTTTCATTTTTGTTATAAAACAAATTTTTAATCTTCTTTTTTGTTATTTTTCTTTTTTTAGGAACACAATAAGTTTTCATCTTAAAAATTTATTTGCTGATGGAGAATTAGATAAAAATTCAGTTGTTCGGAAAATTCGAACAACTGCTTCGGATGGCAAATCATATAAATAATTTCTATAATTTAGATGCAATTATCTCAGTAGTTACAGTGCTAACTCTAAAAACGCAACATGCGAGGGTGATAGCTAAAAGATTAACATCGACTTGATAAATTGGAGCAGTCCTAATGGAAAAATCATATTGAGTGATGTTGTAATTTCTAGAAATATAGGGTAATCCAAGATAGAAATTATCAGTCCGATTTTGATAATCTTATTATTGAAGTTAAAAAATTTGAGGGTCTATGATTATACCTTATGAATTTTTGGTTAATAATTAAGAATTAATTTTATAAAACTATTTTATTTTATTTTAGAAAATAGTATTGTATATAAAACTATTAATTAGAACTGGTGAAAATATGGTTCAACTGATTATAATTTACCCATGTTCTGTAAGTTTTCATACTTTTTAAAATCTAAAGGGATTCAAAAATCATTCATTTCAATGAAAAATAAATCATTAATTATTAGAATCCTATTTTTTTGCATATTTTGAAAATTTCAATTGTTCAGATTTTCCGAACACTTCAAATTATAGTTGATTTTTTAAAGAGGAGATGGCTGTTAAAAATATTAAATGATTCCATGAATCATCCTTAAGGCATCCAATAGGCCGTGGCTGTATTCAATACAACCGAATGCAGTCCTCATATCTCCTTTTTCCAGATAATATTTTGAATCGTTCCAATAGTCGATAGCTCTGTCATAAACTTCCTTTTCCTTTCCTTCAAAGGTGATTTCGGCTACTTGATTCAGATTTCTTTCCAATTTTGCAATATCCTTTGCTATTTTTTCGGGACTTTCCAATTCAGTCATTTAGCTGCCTCCAAACATGTAAAACTCTTTGTCCAACTGTAAAGTATGACAAGATTACTAAAATGTAGATGATGTATGTAAAGTAGATATCTCCTGCGAAATATCCGATTATTGCTCCAATCATTAAGATAATCATACGGACTGCCCTTTCAGCAATTCCAACGTTGCAGTCGACGCCCTGTGATTCTGCCCTTGCCCTCACATAGCTGACACAGATTGCTGAGTGAATTGCCAAGATGCCAACAAACCAGTCGCAGTAGCCTCCGAATATGATTCCGATGTAGATTATTGCATCGGCAAATCTGTCCATAGTTGAGTCCAGAAATGCTCCGAATTTGGATGCTTTGTTATGGTATCTTGCAACTGCACCGTCAACAACATCCAGAAATCCAGAAGCTAGAATTGCAACCGTTCCCAAAATCAATAGGTGATTTGCAAAGCCCCATGCTGCAAGAACCGCAACGAATGGGGAAATTACAGTAACGATATTCGGATTTATGTCCAGTCTACTTGCAACCGGGTTTAAAATTTTTGTTAAAAATGGTCTTAAACTTTGAAGCATAATTTATATTAAATATCTCATACAATATAATTGTTAGGTAAGTTAAATGAAGATAATAAAAACAAGCATTGATAAGTTTGATGAAAACATAATTAATGAAGCCATAAAAATATTGGCTGACGGGGGAGTTGTATTGTATCCGACCGATACAGTTTACGGTTTGGGAGCCAATATTTTTGAAAAGAAAGCTGTTAAAAGAGTTTTCGATATTAAGCAGAGAAGTTATCTGAAGCCTTTGTCAATACTTGTCAGTGATGTTGGTGCAATTGATCTGGTTGCTAAAGCCTCACTGTCTCAAAAGGAGATTATAAACAGTTATCTTCCAGGTCCTTACACATTCATTTTAAATAAAAGAAATATTGTTCCAAGAACTGTAACTGGCGGATTAAACAATGTCGGTGTCAGAGTACCAGATTGTGAAATAGCCTGCAGGTTGGCCAGCATATTTCCGATAACGACCACCAGCGCAAATATTTCAGATGATGAAATGCTCTCAAATCCTGAAGAAATTTTAGGCCAGCTTGATTGTGAAGTGGATTTGGTAATTGATGTTGGTGATTTAAATTCAAATAAGGCATCATCAATCATTGATCTGTCTGGTTTTAATCCAAGAATTTTACGAAAATAAAAAAAGGAAAAGATTAAAGGTTAATCTTTTCTACGCATTGCCGCAGCTACAATTGCTGCAACAGCAATAACGACTATTAAAAGAAATATTGGATTTCCCACAGTTTGTATTATCTTTTTGATAGTGTCATTTTGTGGGGTGTCGTCAGTTGTATTGTTGATGTGCTTTACAGTGGTCTTGTTAATGATGGTTGTGTTGTTTTCATTAACGATGACTGTGTTTGTTTTATTGATTATGGTTTTGTTTGTTTCATTGACGATTGTTTCTTCATTGCCGGATTCGGTTTTATCCTCTTTTTCATTAGTTTTATTGTTATCCGGTTCGGTAGTTTTTTCATCTTCATTAACAGTATCGTTATTGTCTTCAGCAGCGATAGTATCATTGTCGCTTGAATCTTCACTTACTGCCTCTTCATCGGAAGTGTCATTTTCACTAGCTCCTATGACATCTTCCGTTTCTACAGTTCTCAATGAAACACTATAAGCAATGCAATCTGATTTGTCTTCATTTGCAGAAGTTAAGTGTTCAAAGGTAAATGTTGCTTCAGTAGTATTGTCAATCTCTTCTACTGCCTCATTTCCAATAGTTTCATCTGAGTTCAACACTTCGGAGATTACATCATCACTTTTGCTTTGGTAAGATCCATCAACAAAACTGGTTACAATGGATTCAATATCATTTTCCCGATTTTGTTTGTAGCATTCTATAATTGCCAATTTGATATAATTTTCAAGAGCAGGGTCACTTTCAGAACCCACTGTATATCCATCTTCACTAGTTATGGCATCTTTTGCCAAATCAAGGCAAAATCCGGTAAATCCATCACTAAAGGTGATTTGATTGCCTGAAATTGCGGTTGGCATAATGTAGTTTGTCATGCCGATAGTTTCTTCAGCCAATTCTAAAGTTTCATTGGTTTCATTGTCTGCTGAAACTATCCCTAAGCAAGTAATTGAAATAAGGATTACAATCAATGCTAAAAGTATCTTGTTATTCATAAAATCTACTCCTTTTCAAGTTAGTTGTTAATATTTAAATAGGAGAATATAAACTTTTCAATATTTTTATATTTTATAAGGAACAATATTGTATCATGAAAGTATTAGCTAATTTTGAAGATAATCATAAAATTCCTTCCAATTCATCTTTAGATGCGATGTTGGGTGGAGGTTTTGAAAAAGGTACAATTACCCAAATATTTGGCCCTCCAAGTTCCGGTAAAAGTAATATAACATTAGCATTAGCAGTTAATGTTGCAAAAAACGGTAAAAAAGTTATTTACATGGATACTGAAGGAGGAATATCAATTGATAGGATAAAACAAATTGCGGGATCTGATTTTTCAAGAGTAGCTAATAATATAATCGTCTTTGAACCAACAAGTTTTCAAGAGCAGAATGACATGTTGAGGTCAATTGACGTTTGGCTTAGAAAAAACCATAATGATGTGGATTTAATTGTTCTGGATTCGGCTGTAGCCTTGTATAGAGTTGATGATATGAAATCCGCTAAGCTGAATAAGGAATTGGGTAAGCAGATGGGTCTTTTGTCTAAAATTGCAAGACAATACGATGTTTCTGTAGTATTAACAAATCAAATCTACAATGCATTTGATGATGAAGGAAATAATGATATTAAGGCTGTTGGAGGAACAATCTTGCAGTACTGGAGTAAAGTTATAATCCAACTTGAGCGTGGAGATGAAGTCAATCAAAGAATAGCTACTTTAAGGCGCCACAGAAGTATTCCTGAAGGGAGGCAAGCCGTTTTTTCAATAACTTCAAATGGTATAATTTAGGTAATTTTATTAATAATTAAAAATAAATATTTATTTTACAATTGTTTGAGTGATATTATGAGGGATAAGGATTTTGATATTAAAAACCCAAGAAAAAAGTTTAAAAAAACTGAAAGGGTGCCTCCAAAAGGTTATGATAATGCAAATGACTTTTTTGAGGACATGTATATGGACAAAGACATGATTTGGATGGGTCAAAACACCAACCATTTACATGGAGATACAATAGCTAATGCCATGATTGATGCCATTCGTGAAAAGACTTTCTGTCGTTATCCTGCCCCTGAAGGATTCAGCGAACTTAAACAATTAATTTTAGATGATTTAGATTTAGAAGATTTTGAAGTTCTATTAACTTCAGGAGCAACCGAATCTCTATATTTATGTATGCAAGCTCTTTTAGAACCAGAGGACAATGTGATTTTATCAGACCCGGGATATTTCATCATTGGTGACTTTGCAAACAGATTTGCAGGTGAAGTAAGATATGTTCCGATTTACTATCCTGAAAATAACTATAAATTGACTCCGGATCTTTTACGTGAAAACATGGATGAAAATACTCGCATGGTCATTTTAATTGATCCATTAAACCCGCTTGGTTCCTCATATACTGAAGATGAATTAAAAGAATTTGCAGAAATTGCAATTGAAAATGATTTATACTTATTGCATGATATAACTTACAAAGACTTTGCAAGAGAGCATTTCCTTGTAGAAAACTATGCTCCTGGCCAAACATTAACAATCTACAGCTTTTCAAAAATATTTGGAATGGCAGGTTTAAGAATTGGTGGAGTAGTCTCATCAAAACCAATAATCGATGCCATTAAAAATGCTGTTATCAATGATTTGGGAGTAAACATCATTTCACAATATGGTGCAATTGCAGGTCTTAAATCAAAACCTGAATGGTTTGACGAAATGAGAGAGATTTGTTTTGAAAACCAAAGGTTAATCAAGGAAATGGTTGACACTGTTGATGGAGTATTCCTGCCTGTCTATCCGTCAGATGCGAATATGATGGCAGTTGATTTGTCTGGAGCAGGAATAAATCCGAAGGAAATGTCAAACTATTTGATTCAACATAAATTATTCACAAGGGAAGGAGAATACACTTCTGAAGAATTTGGTGACAGATACTTGCGTATTAGTTTCTCAATTCCAACAGAACAAATCAAAGTATTCTGCGAAGAATTCCCTAAAGCTGTTGAAGCTTTAAGAAAATGATTGATACTGTTTTTGAGGGGTTTAGATACCACAAACCTCTTCCTAATTTTTATAAAATTGAAAATCCTCAAAATCCTAAAAGGGAAATTTCAGAGGATTTGCTTTTTAAATTGGTTGAACTAGCTGAAAAATATAATTTTACAGGATTGAGCTATTCAAAATTATCTGAAGATGTTAAAAAAGATTTAAACATTGATTTCGATAATGTAATTATTTTTAAGTTTTTAATGGGCGATGAACTTCTAAAGATGGAGCCTTCCCGTCAGAAAGGAAAATTGATGGATGAGGAGTTTCAGGAATATGGAGTTCATGTTTATGAATTCGCCGATTTCTTAAGGGAAAATGGTTTTAATGCGGATTTATTGCATCCTTTGGATGATAACTTAAGCCTTAGGGCAATTGCTTTGCAATCAAACGACTGTGTCATTACAAGAAGCAACATGTGTTTGTTTAAGGATGGCTTGAACATGGGCTTTTTCATGATTCACACATCAATAGACAATCTGCCTTTTAAAAGTGAAAATGACATGCTATGGGTTAGGGATTTCTGCTCAACATGTGGTGTTTGCATTGAGAGATGTCCGAAAGAGGCATTTGATGAAAATGAAAAACTGTTAAGGAAAGTCTGCACAGCACACAGGGAAGGTTGCAATGAGTGTATTTTAAAGTGTCCCTTTTATAAAAGAGGTTATGATAAAGTTAAAAAAAGATATGGGAGAATGAAAAAATGAGTGATAAGATAGCTTTAGTTTCATGTAGTGGATTAAGTCCATTAGGTTTAGTCGTAAGAGCTGCCAGTGTAGAATTGGCATTGGAAAAAGATAATATTGTTGCAGCATGCATTACAGAGTACTCCGCTCAGCCAAACAACTGTTCACCGATATTGGATGATGCAAAAATAGTAACCATTACTGGTTGCGGTGATGACTGTGCATCAGTAATTCTAAAAGATAAAGATATTGATGCAATTATGAATATTTCTGCAGATGCGGTTGTAAAAGCTTATGATTTAAACCCATTGGATGCAGTTCGCCTCGATGAAGACGGTGAAAAAGCTGTTGGTGTGTTAAAGAAATATATTTTGAATGAACTTGAAAGGATATAGGATTATTTTTCATATTCTTTAATTTCAATATTTTCTAAAGATTCAATTTTGTCAAGTTCACCATTTAAAAGCAGTAAAATTATTTCCAATGTTTTTCTAATTCCATCTTCAGATCTTTGGAATAAGTTTTCGCTATTATTTTCACATAAGTCAGCATAAACGTCAGTAGTTGTCAATATTTCATATTCATCAGTAATTATGCATATTCCGCCACGCCCAACTCCTGCCGTAGTTCCAATAGCCATATCGCAGTTGCTTAAATCTTTTACAGCTTGAGCCATTATTCTACTTACTTTTTTATCCCCTTTTTCATCATAAACTTTGATTCCTTTAATAAGTTTATCTGGTTTGGGAGGATTTTCAACATTTAAAATCTTTTCAACGGCTTCAATTGTGGGAATAAACAAACTGCATGTCACGCTAAGTTCATTATAGTCAAAATCACCATATTCTTTTGGATTGTTAATATATTCGCATCCAAAGTTACCATTGTAATTTTGGGCTAGTGCATGGAGTTCCCTTCCAATCTTTCCATGAGTGAAACACTCAGCTGTCGCTATTTTTATCATTTTGATCTCTCAATAATTTCAAAGCATTCATGGTAATGATTTTTGCAACTTCATCTAATGTGTAAGGAGTAACTGGCTCATTATCTCTAATTAACTTGTTTGTTGTTAAAATTAAATGATTTTCAGTTATTCCTTCTTTTCTTAATTCTTCAACAGCAGGATTTGAATCATCATATTCTGAAATATCTTTGATTTCAATATTTTCATCTCCAAAACCAAATATTCCTGCAGTTCCAATTGTTTTAGCCCCTCTTGCATGTGCATGTCTAATAATGTTGGCTGCAGTAGGGATTGTATTTCCTCCGGCAATTACAATAATTACCACATCACCTTCAATCAAATCAAGATTATCTTCTGTAATATATTCAGGATAGCTTAAAACTTTTCTAAATTCTTCTTTATGGGTACAGATTTTTTTTAAGAAGTCTGGTTTATTTTTTCCTTCTTCTGCTCCAAGAAGTGTGAAGATCACATCTCCTCCATCAATTTTTTGACCATCAAAAGCACCAATTATTTTAGGTCCTCCTCTGTGGACTTGAATCAAATTAATTCCAATCCTCAAACCCAGTCTTCCACAACCAATCAAATCAATTCGTCCATTGGGGATTTGCTTATCTTCCATTTTCTTAATTTCATCATCTGCCATGTTATCACTTCAAGTCTTCTATAGGTCTTTTATCAATTATTTCAATGTTAATGTCGAGTTCTTTTAAGACATCCTTAAGCGCATATAATCCTGGAATTTCGCTTTCATGATGTTTCAAATCAATTAAGGTAATTTCTAAATTTTTTGCAAGAATTGCAGTTTCCTGGGTCAAATCTCCAGAAATCAGAATATCCAAATTTTTGTTTTTTGATAATATGATGTAATCTGGATTTTTAAGCCCAAAACCCGATATGATTCCGACTTTGTTTATTGGTGTTTCGTCATCTAAATCATTTACGATTCTCACGTTTTTAAAATTATCCAATATAATGCTTTTTAAATCACCAAACGTCTTGTTCGATTCACAAATTCTTCCAATGTGGGTGTCGCTATCAAGATAATCAATTACATCCAAATCCAAGGTATCTGCTAGCGCTTCATTAGCACCACCATCAATTATATCCCAATTAGAATGAATTGTGTAGGTAGGTGTTTTTGGACTGAATAATGGGGGATGGTGGGTGATTATTAAAGTATTTTCATAATACTCATCGTCTTCAGGCAGCAAATCCATATAAACTTTAATTGTTGCGATGTCCTGTTCCAAATCATAATCTTTTTTAAATCCAACTTCATCGCTTTTTAATGCTAATGATTTAGGTATTTTTTCATCAATGTATTCTATAATTTCTTTAAGTTTCATTCAAATCATTTCTGAGTTTATTTTATCCATCTCTTCTCTTATTAATTCATCCAAGTTGAACGGATTAATGGTTGATACTTTAAAAGCATTTGTATCTGTAAGTTCAATAAATCTATCAATGTCTTTTTCTTTAAAAATAACTTCTTCAAAAAAGCCCATCTCGCAAGCACAATAAAGAACTCCTTCCTTTTTAAGGAATTCATTTAACAAATTAGTTAAAATGCCAATTGTCAGAGTCATGGTCCCGGATGTTTTTGTATTAATCCCTTTTGTTTTTATAACTGCTTTGTTCAGTGATTTGACTGCATTCAATCTTTCATAAATGTTGTTCTTTTCACCTAAAAGGGCGTCGTTATCTTCAGCTACTGGGTCTTCAATAATAAACGCTTCAACATTGAATTTTGATGATTGCTCCACATTAATTCCGCCAAAACCAGTTGTATCAATAACAACGTCACCTGAATATATCAAATCGAGATTAGATGAGAATTTTACCTTGTTTTTTAGCTGTCCTCCAATATGGGTGTATAATAATTTTTCTAAATGAGGGTAAATGTCAATCAATGTGATGTTTTCATATTTTTCGCTTAATCTTTTAACAATCCCAACACCGGTAAAATATGTTCCAATAACTATTATTTTAGTGTCTGAAGCAATATTTAGCTTTTCCATATAATCAAAAACGCCTTCTGACTTTTTTGAAATAATTTCATTAAAAATATCAACTAATTTAGTTTCAGATTTAATTGTAAATACTTCTGAAGTTATTCCTGTATCGACATTCATTATTCAACCTTCTTAAAACCAATTTTTTCAAGCGCCTCACAGGCTTCTTCATAAACGGCATCTTCAATTGTCTTTTTATGGATTAAATGTGAAGGTGAAGTTCCGGCTGTCAGTATCCTTCCTTTATTGTCAATAAAAATAAGCAATGAACCTGATCCGGGGATTCCTAAACGCCCTCTAGCTATTATTAAATCAGCATCACTTTGATCAAGGGCCATATATGCTTTTGCAAGAGCTGGAATTCTACTGGTATCTGCAGTATTTGTGTTTATCTGGAGTATTTTAGCTTCAGGCAACCCATAATCTTTTAAAACATTATTCAATACTTCTACTTTTATCCCATTCTTATTTGGAATATATATCTTTTGAGCATTTTTTATGTATTCCTGAATTTCTGCTATTTCTTCAAGAGTGTCTCCTAATCTAGTATTGTTTCTAGATTCTTCAAATGCGTTTTTTATCATCCTTTCAAATGCCATGTTATCATATCTTAAAAAGAGTGATTATATAGTTTGAGGTATTAAGTCTAATTTTTCGATAACATTAACAACTTCGGCATAATTGCCGTATTCAGGTGAACCTACTCCCTTAACTTCATGAGGATAATTGTCTGCAATAACTGTTGCCAGATTATTTGCACCTGCTTTAAGTGAAAATTCCACATTTTCAGGCCCAACTGTTGGAGTTGGCATTGTGATGGTGATTTCCGGATACATTATTCTAGTTATTGCAACCATTTTCAGTTGTTCGATTAGTGGAAATGCCGGCCAATCCGCCATGGGTGTGCCTTCATATGGATTGAAACCCATTATTGGAATTTCCTCTAATGTTTTAAAGTTAGATAAGTATCGTAAATGTTTTATTCTATCTTCTTTACTTTCGCCAAGTCCTAAAAGCAGTCCTGATGATAATCCGACTCCCGCATCACTTACCCTTTTGCAGGTCAGTATCCTTTGGTCTAGTGAGTCTCCAGGTTTTCTTTGATAGAATACGTCTTCGTTTATTGTTTCCAAATTGCAGCAAATTGTGTCTGCACCTAGTTCAGCTAAATCTTGCACGGATTTTTCAGTTAAATCTCCACCAACATTGACAAGAATCTCTAGATTGGAGTTTTCTTTCACGATTTTACAGGCATTCACTGCTTGCTTTCCTTTGTAACCATATCCTCCAGAACAACTTACGCGAGGAATATGTGCTTCTTGGATAGATTTTATTGCGGTTAAAATTTCATCATTAGATTTGTAGAATGCATTGTAATATCCTTTTTCCGAGGTTTCTTCTGCAAATCCACAATATTCGCATCTAGGTTGGATTTGGCATTTATTTGTAAGATGAACAGTGGAAGTTAATTTAATCATTTTTGATTGATTATCTCTTATATCGCAGGCTATCTTGAATAATTTTTCTAAATCTTCATCATTCTCGATATTTAACAATTCTAAAAATTCTTCATCACTCAATTCTTGTCCTTGTCTTGCTTTATTTAAAATTTCATCAATCAATTTTACACCAACTTTATTAATATATAATCTGTAACTTAACTTATTTTTTAATGGCTATTATTCATAACAATTAAAAAATAAGTTAAATTAATTGTTGGAATTAATCCAACAATTTAAACTTATTCTTGTTCGTCTTTACCTAAATAATCTAACATAGTAGGTACAAGTTCTGCTAAGGAACCGAAGTTCATTGAGTCTGCAGTACCTAATAATGCAGCTGGGTTTAAAGCTTCATCCATTTTGTCGATGCCTTCATCTTGCATTAATTTGGTTACGTTGGATAATGCTTCATATGCCATGCTTTGTGCGAATCCTGCAGGTGCGCCTAAGATTTGGGTTACTGTGTCTCTGTAAGCTAAAATACCTGCGTAGGTGATTGCGGTTACTGCGGAACACATGTCACATACTGGTCCAACCATGTTTGCTGGTAATGTGAATGCGGATCCTCTTGCTTTAGTACCTAAGTCCATTAAAGTATCGATGGATGCTTGGTCTGCGAATCCTTCTGCAATGTAAACTTGACCTTTCATTTCAGGTACTGCACCTGGGTGGTAGGAAGCTACGTTTACGTTTTTGCCTAAGTCTTCGAAGATTTTGTTTAATCCAGGAGTTGGGATGGTACATGCGTGGGTTACGATTGCACCGTCTTTGATATCATCTGCGAAGTTTTTGATGATGTCAGGTTGCATTCCTCCTTCTGGTAACCAGGTCATTACCCAGTCAGCGTCAGCTACTGCTTCGGAGTCGTCAGTTACACATTTCATACCTAAGTCTTCTGGGTGGGTAAAGTGGATTGCACCTTTAGATGGTTTTGGTACGGTTTCTGCTAATTCTCCTACTTTTGCTCTGATTGCTGGCATTACGTCTTCTGGGTTTCCTGCTTTGTGAGCTGCGATTACTTCTGCATAGTCGAAGTCGTCTACTACTGTGAATTCTCCGTCGAATATTGGGTCGGATACTACTACTTCGTCTACTCCAGCTAATTCTAATAATTCTGCACCCATTTCGATTGTTGAGTGGGTCATGGAAATGTTTTCTTTTCCGGTTGCTTCTGCAACTTCACAAGCTCTTGAGAAGTTGGTAATTCCACTTGCAGCGTGTGTTCTGTAACATCCTGCACCTAAAATTGCTACTTTCATCTTTTTATTTTCAACAGTTTCTTTAACAGCTTCAACTTCTTCTTTTACTTCCTCTTCAACAATTTTTGCGTCAACACTTTTAGGTGCACTACTTGCACCGAAAATTTTTTTAAGTTTTTCTAACATTTTTAACACCAATCTCCAATTTTAATAAGTATGATTATCTTAACTTATTTTTTAATGGTTATTTCAGGGGGTAACGATTAAAAAATAAGTTAAATTAATTGTTGGAATTAATCCAACAATTAAAACTTATTGTGTTTTATTCTTATTTTCCTAAGTATTCAAGTACTGTAGGTACAATTTCTGCTAAGGAACCGAAGTTCATTGAGTCTGCGGTACCTAATAATGCAGCTGGGTTTAAAGCATCATCTATTTTGTCGATGCCTTCATCTTGCATTAATTTGGTTACGTTGGACAATGATTCGAATGCCATGCTTTATGCGAATCCTGCAGGTGCTCCTAAGATTTGGGTTACAGTGTCTCTGTAAGCTAAAATACCTGCGTAGGTGATTGCGGTTACTGCGGAACACATGTCACATACTGGTCCAACCATGTTTGCTGGTAATGTGAATGCGGATCCTCTTGCTTTAGTACCTAAG
>NZ_JAZNAN010000051.1:0-20321 GCF_045586545.1 Methanobrevibacter sp. | reverse complement strand
TTTTATAAAATAACCTATTAATTATATGAAAAACAAAAGATTAAAAGAATTAATTTTTAATTACTTTTAGTAATAAAAATAGAAAACTTTATATACTAACAAAAAGTAGTTCATCGAAAAATTGTATAGTAACTCTTTTTTGGTTATTTAGGTAACACAAAATTTAAAGTTCCAAGTAAGTATATTTTTAAAAAAATACTTACAATCGGAGAATATACAAAATTTTGAATACTTACCAAATGCTCTCGCTAGAAGTTTTTACTATATGAAATACAGAAATATATAACATACTTACTGTATAGCGAGTTGACCAAAAATGACAGATATAAATGAAATTTTAATAAGAGAGTATGTAGCCACCCGTGGCTTGTCACAGAGTTCATACCATGGCATGAAATACACATTAGCTCATTATTGCAGATTTCAAGGCAAAAATCTACAAGAGCTACTGGATGAAGCAGATGCTGAAGAAGAAGCAGGTGTTCGTTGGAAAAAAACAAAACTCAAAAAAAGATTAACAGCCTACATGAACCACTGCAAAGAAACACTAACATTAAACAGCGCTAAACACTACCTTAAACTGGTTAAACAATTCTATCATCACAACGATATAGAAATACACAAGCTGCCACCTTTCAATGACAGGAATGCATTAATGAGAACACCCATTACAGCTAAAGATCTTCCAACACGTGAAATCCTACAGGAAGCTGTTGAAATAGCTGAACCTATAATGAAAGCACTAATCTTATTTTTAGTTAGCAGTGGCATGAGCAAAATTGATGCAAGAAACCTGACCATACAGAATTTCCTTGATGCAACAAAAAGATATCATGACGAAGATGATGATATAATGACTGCAATAGCTAAAATGAAAGAGTTTGAAGGACAGCTGATTCCTACATGGAATAGCAGAAGAAGCAAAACAAAAAAATTCTTCATTACATTCAATACCGATGAAGCAACACGATACATCATGGCATATCTTGAACTTAGAAATGAAAAGCTAAAAGATAACCCAGAAAATGGCCAAACAGAATTAAAACCTCATGATAAGCTATTTAAAATATCTACACATTACTTTACAATGAAATTCGGCCAATTGAATGATGCTTTAAATTTAGGCACTGTTGGAGGAAGACCGGAGGAAGGCATCAAAGGATACAACCGTCTGCGAGGACACATGCTTCGTAAGTACCATGCAACAAATCTTAAAAAGCATGGAATGGACACATATTCTATTAATGTACTTCAGGGCAAAAGTAACGGTGCTGTCAATGATGTTTACTTTTTTGAGGATGAGGACGCATTATTCAGGGAGTACATGGAAGCTATTGAAGGTGTTTTGATAATGACTGACGTTAGAGAGTACAATATCTATTCACCTGAATATGTTCAAATGGAAGAGGAAAACAATGAGCTACGAAATGAATTGACAGATATGAGGGCTGATCTGGACTTCCTTAAAAAGAAATATGAGGAAGGCACAGCATAGCTTTTTTGATTTTTGTTGAATTCTATACATTCAACAAAATTTCTTATTTTTTTCTAAACACGAATTTGAAAAACAACGGTGTTTTATTTTTATGGCTAAACAAATCAATATACTTTTACTAATTTTTCTAAACAATATCTATTAAATTGAATAGAAAGTTTTATAAATTCAAAACTCCAAAAATAGTAATTGCCTTGACTTTGTAAAATTGACCTCACTATGAAATATTGCTTTCATCGTGAAGTAAAATTTTTTGAGACAAGGTAAAAACATTGGCACTGTTAAAAAAAATGGTGTCTACAGGATGTGAATAAAAAAGTTCAAAAAAAAGATCATAAGTCAATAGGGGTTAGTAATGAATAATAAAAATAGTTAAACGAGTCGACCAAAACATGTTTAAAATAATTACTGTTCAAAACTTAACCCAGTTATTTAATATATTTCAATAAATATATAAATATTTCCACAAATTGGGCAATGTTTATCGTATATTAAATATTCTGGAAATTGAACAGAATTCTATTTTTATTATTTCATTTTAAACTTTCACCCTTGACTTTGACATCTATTTTTGAAAAAGCTGAATCAACATACAAACTTCAATGACTTGTCCACAAGACAACGAGAAGACAAATGCGAGTTGACCAAAAATGTATGAACTGAGAAAATGGATATCAAAGCCATTGCTGAAGGAACCCATATACTCCCCGATGAGCTTCGAAAGACTGAGCGAAGTCATCTGTGAAGTATGTGAGGAAGACAACATCAGCAATGAAAACGATTTCTTCGAGATGTATGAAATCGAAGAACTGGAGACGGGATTGAAAAATAAAGAAGTAAATATAATTTTCAATTCCCTAGACTGTCGAATTATAAATAACAATACAAAACGAGTTGACCAAAACATGTTAGAAAAAGAAATAAACGGCATACCTCATGTCATAATCCCAAGAGAAGACTGGGAAATGATGTGGAGACTACTTAGAAGAATTGATGTATTAGGTGAGAAATATGGAAATCTCTGATATTTCTATCTTTTATCCTGAAGCTGATTTGAGCAACTGTGAAAACTGCACCTTCGACTGCGACTTTCACGGATACTGTATAGACGATGTGGTATAGTATGTTTGAATCTCAAAATCAATTCGAAGACAACTATCATGGCATTTTAACTCACAAAGGTGAGATTAAGGTTGCCAAATATGATATCGAAGAAAAAATCATCAATATTGAAGATGACGGCACTGCACTGGTAAGGGGTATGGGAAAAGCATACCTCACCAGGATTCATGAAAAACTATTGCCACTGATTCAATACGCAAGCTATGGTGATACTGCATTCATCAAATTCAAAAAAGGTGAATGCTGGATTGTCGGATTTAGAAAAAACAAAAGAGCTGGTAAAAATGGAAAAAACAATTCTCGAAATGCAGGAAAAGCTTAAGGACGGTTTCTTTGTTGAGTTCACATCAACAAACGATAACTTGAGATTCCTACTTGAAAAATCAGATGAATTCAAATTGCTGGATGAAAACATTGCAAGAATTCAAAAGGAATCCGGAATGGTTAGAATAATCAACCTGAACTGGATTGTTGAAATTTCCATTACCTCAGGAGGCCGATAAATGTCCAAGCCTAAAAGACTAGATCCGAAACCCGAACCGGTAAAATGCAGTCCAAAATTCATTTGGATTGGAAGCATCATATTTGCCATAGCTATAGGATGGTTTGGAATCATAACCACAAGCTTTGGAGTATTATAAAAAAAGGTGATATGAATGGTAAAAGCTGAATTAATAGGAAATCCACAAGATGCTGGATTAATAACACAAGACAATGTCCCAAATGTTGATGTAGCAATTGAACAGTGGGACGCCTATCAAAAACTATGCAAAGGATTATTAAACGAAACAGATTATCAGGAAATAATCGTTAAAGAAAAAGATGAAGACGGAAACTACGTTAAAGTGAAAAGACACTTCAAGAAAAAATCAGCATGGCAGAAGCTATCACGTGCATTCAATGTTGACACTGAAATTGTAGACCGTGATATTGAGCGAACCAAAATGGGAAGAGTACGTGAAGCGTATTATTGCGTACGTGCAACTCTACCTAATGGCCGTAGCGTTGAATCAGATGCACTATGCTCCAGGTCTGAGAAAGGAAAAGACAAAGTCTCAGACCACACCATAATGAGCACTGCAAAGACACGTGCAACCAACCGTGCAATAGCTGAACTTATTGGAGCAGGAGAAGTCTCAGCTGAAGAGATGACAGCAGAAAAAATGATTGCACCAAGCCAATCAAAATTCATGAAAGAGGATAAAAGCTAAATCCTCTTTTAATATTTTTAGTGAGATGATAACATGAGCTTTGAAAATACTAAACAAACAATATTTACTGGTACCGAGTTAGATTATGAGGAAATAGTAGAAATCCCTGAAGGTTATGAAAAAGCAGAACTGAAAGACTTTGAACATGACAAACTACTTAGAGGCAGACCGGAAATGTCATCAGTAACCTCATACACCTTTGACGATGACGGTGAAGAAAAGACAGTCAACAGGTTCAAGCTATTCCTCTTCCAGGATGATGACCAACTATACATTGAAATCAACGTCAACCTCAAAAACGACGGAGACATTCACAAAAACATCAGAAAAGGAAGCGTGCTCTTTGACTTTATCACTTCCATTTTAGAATTGGAAAATGCAGGTTCAGTCGGCAAATCCAATATCCTCAGAAATGTTGACCTTGCCGAATACCGTGAGTTTGTAAACAGATTAAGTGAAATGACAATTCAAGTCAAAGAGAAAACAGGAAGCTACACATATTACAGCTTCATTGTACGTGACGTCCAGGTTAAATAGTGAGGTAAACTCAAATGGCTAGTGGTAAAGCACTGTTGATAAACTACATTAAAAAAACACATCAAAAAGAGATTGACCAACTCAAATCTCAAAACAAACAGTGTAAAGTCAGTATTGATTATGAAGCCTTAAACCAATATCTGCTAGATCAGACCGGAAAGGATTTCTGGAAACATCAAATCTACACATATATTGATCAGATGGATGAATACTTCAATACTGGCAACGTTACCCTAAAACTCATGAATGTGCCTGAAAAAGACAACCTCCATGACTTGGATGCAACAAACAACAACAAATGGATAAGCACAAAAGCAATGATTAAAAACATAACAGATGTAAGGGTTGATTTGAAAACTGCATGCTTTATCTGCAGAGAATGCGGAAAGCTGCATTATGTAGAGGTCACAGACCCCACACAGCAAAGCATCCGACCGACATTGTGTGACGCAATGGACTGTGCAGGAACCAGCAAATCAATGAGATTCAACAAGGACTCAAGCACTTACCGCAATTACAGACTACTGAAACTCGAAGAACCCCTTGAACTTAGAAGCGGAGGCTCGACAAGAGAATTCAAAGCTATTGTACTGGATTATCTTGCATCCCCATTCACCAATCTGAAAGTCGGCGATGTCGTTAATGTATGCGGATTTTTCAAGATTGAACCTATTAAATCCAGAAACAAACGTGACGGCTATGAGTTTTTAATCCATATCCACAACATTACTCAGGTGGATGATGTTTTTGAAGATTCAAGAATATCTGAAGAGGATGTGGCCGAGATAATTGAGCTATCTGGAAAGGAGGATATTTTTGAACTGCTGTGCAGAAGCATAGCTCCTGAAGTTTACGGCTATGAAAATGTCAAGAAGGGTTTGATACTTCAGCTATTTGAAGGAAACCGTCCATCCAACGATACGTTCAAAACCAGCCATATGGACAGATGGACAATACACGCCCTACTCATAGGCGACCCAGGAATAGGTAAAAGTCAACTGATTCAATCAGTAAAGCAACGTGCACCTAAAAACATCACCATATCCGGAACCAACTCATCCAAAGCAGGACTGACAGTAACAACAGTAAGAGACGAACTGACCGGGACATGGACAATGGAAGCTGGAGTAGCCGTGCTTGCAGATACAGGAATACTGAGCATTGACGAATATGACAAGCTCCCCGCATCTGCACAGAAATCACTCAACGAACCAATGGAGCAGTCATGCGTATCATCAGCAAAAGCAGGACTCCACCAGATCATGTCAGCGAGAACATCAATACTTGCAGGAGCAAATCCCAAGTACAGCAAGTTCGATCCGTACAAATTATATCGGGAACAGTTGGATATACCTGAATCCAACCTCTCCCGTTTTGATTTGATATTTGTCCTAAAGGATGATGTTGATAAGGAAAAGGATTCTAAGCTTGCAGATGCACTGTTGAATAAGGATTTCATTGCCGATGAATCTGAAATTCTGGATGTTGACCTATTCAAAAAATACATCACATGGATAAAAGCCAACTGCTTTCCGGTTCTCAGTAATGACGCAAAGATACTGCTTAGGGAGTTTTATGTTGATACAAGACAGACCGCCTTACAGTCAAGTGACGGAAAGCCAATCACCCCCAGAGACCTGAAAGCTTTGGAGAGACTGACAATAGCTAGAGCAAAATGTGAATACCGAAGCGAGGCAACAGTAAGTGATGCCATTGAAGCTATTGACATCTACAAGGAAGCTTTAAGCGGTTTGGGATTGACATTGGCAACAGCAGGTGAACTGCACGGAGTCTATTCAAATGATGAACTGAATGTCCTTTCAGATATAGAAGATATGATAATAGCCAAACAGGAAATGGAAGGTCAAATATTATCTGATGAAACATTAAAGCAATTGAAAATGGAATGCGGTCTTTTATGTCATGAAAGAGGCATTAAGCGTGAGGGAATTTTTGACATTGCATATTCAAATATTAAAAAAACACTATAAGGAGATTTTTTAAATTATGTGGGTACATGGGTAACAGGGGTACGTGGGTAAATTTCAAACACCCCACATACCTTTTTCGAAATGGTATTACTGATATGGAGGAACGTATGACAAAAAAGAACATTAACGTGACAATCGATGCAGAGCTATTGAAAGATGCAAGAGAACAGATTCCAAATATAAGTTCGTTTTTTGAAAGCTGCCTGAGGAATTATCTGAACGGAACATTTCCTGTTTCAGATGCAAACAAAATCCTCAAAAAAATAGGAAAACTTCAAGCCGACTTATATCTGCTGAATCAAAACAACAATATCCAAGAGAAAATCAAGCAAAAAGAAAATGCTGAAAAAGACAAGGCCTGGAGATTTCTGTGGAATGACTACAATGCAAGATTAATTCTGGACGATAGCTTGATGGAAAAAGCTATTGAAGTGCTGGGAATTGACGGTGAAACTTTAGAAGACATTCTTGACTGGGCATTGTTAACAGACATTAAAGTAGATACAAACTACTGGGAGAGTGTATTAAAAAAGTATAATGAAAACAAAGATGAATACTAAGAAGTTTATGTGGAATACCATCTATCCACATCAACTCTTTTAGTCTGATTTTCATTAGCTATTTTTTCATAAGCTCCTGTGAATGCTACGACACAGTCATCATGGATTGCTTCATTCGGATAAGCTGTTATTTTTTCTAAAAATTCCATGGCCCATTTTTTGGTAAACCCTGTTCTATCCCTCCCAACTAGGAAAATTCCATTCTTCTGGATATCAGCTGAAACTCTTCTTGCCCTATCGATTTTGTTTTCTCTTGAGTTACCAGTGCCTGTAGTGAACCCTCTTCTTGATAACTCATCAATAATTAATAATCCGAAGTTTTTGCCTGTGCTTCCATCGAGTTCAATATACTGAACATCTGACTTGTCACGAGCTGCAGTATTTAGTATCTCATTGATCAGGTTTCGGGATTCCAATTGGAATTCATATGAGTCCAGGATGTAAATATTTCCAGATAGATCTTTAGCCAGCATGACTCCAGCAGTATAATCTGGATCCTGATTTTTCAATTTATCATCATTCAATACTTCAGTAGCTGCAAGATCCCAATACCTAATGACTTTAACGATTGGTATTTTCATGTATTCATCATGAGAGATTATGTGGAAGTCTGATTCATCGAATAGCTGACCTTTGATGGAAGCATACCAATTACCGTTCATTAACTGCTCTCTTGTTACCCTATCAAGACCCATAAGGTATTCTTCATAGTCTTTTCTGTCCAGATAGATATTATCCAAATAGCTGGAGCTGATGAATCTTATCTGAGTTTTATCCTGTATGTCCTCATCAATCTTTTCAATGAATCTTTCTCTTACCCATTTGTTTCCACGCTTACCAGGATTACTGGAACACATCAACTGTGTTGGTAGCTTGTTGTCTTTAGTTTTACGAACTCTTGACCTCATGTAAATATATTTGAATCTCTCCAATTGGGTTAACTCATCAATGCCTATGAACTGATATTCAGAACCCTGATATGTGTCAAGGTCATTGATGTTTCTCAAATATCCGAAAGTTAGTGAATTTCCATTGGGAAATGTCCATGAATGTTCGGTTCCATCCCACTTTGGTTTGATGCTTGCATTATTTTGAACTTCCTTTCGATTTAACCACTGGCTAGCTTTATGAATTAAAGCTCCTTTACGCTTCAGGTCAGATAATGTACGTCTCAAGATGAGGGCATGGTATTCATTCACGTCATCCTCAACATAGAACAATGCCCTCATTAACAAACTGGTTGATTTGGAACCACCTGCAGCACCACCAATCAATACTTCCTTTTCAGTGGCTAGAATCATTTCAGCCTGCTTTGGAAAAGGAGAGAATGGTATATATGGATTTTCATATACGCACTTCTGAAGAATAGCTTTATCTTTAGCGCTAAGATAGAATTCATCTTTCTCATCATACATTGTTATCATCAATTTGTTTTGCAAGGATTTCTATTTCTTCCATAATATCCTTTTGTGAGATTTCAATTTTCTTATCTTCCAATTCCAATACACGATTTTTGAATAGCCTGTCCATTTCATCTTTGAATAACCTGTTTTTGGCTTCAAATGCTTTGACAGATAATTCCAAGTATCTGATTTTAAGTTCTGTAATATCGATTAAATATCTGGCTAAGCTTTTTTCATTGGCGTTGTATCTTACTTCCTGGTCGAGCTTTGCAAAGTCGATTTCAAGTCCAACTGCATTTTTGGTAATCTTGTCAAGATTGTCAAGGCCAGTTTTTATGTCTGTGACCTGCTGCTGCAATATTGTATCAATAGCTAAATCTATATTGTCCTGGTGAACATTGTTGTCTGTTATCTGTTTTTGTGTGATGGCTCTTTCTGTTAAAGCCTTTTTGTTGTTTTCTCTTGGATCCTTGTCAGTATCTGTTAGATGATATTTCTTTTTGAATCTTGAGAATGTGGATCTGCTTACTTCTATTTCGTGTTCCTCTTCAAGCCATCTTCTGACATTGGCATCTGTTGCACCAGTGGTTTTCATTACCTGAATTTCATCCAATAAAGTTTCGAGAAAATCACTTTTAGTTAGGTTTAGCTTTGCCTTGAATTTCCTGTAGGTAATTTCTGCTACATCACGGCCATATTTTGTTTTTAGGAGTTCTATGACTTCATTGTTGCTCATGCCTTTTCTGCAGCAATTTATTATTTCCTGTTCGTGCTGTTCTAGAAAATAGATTATGTCTGAATTTCCTCTACCCATAGTGTCCTCCTATAGATTTCTTAATTCTCTTTCAAGCTGGAGTTTTCTCTCTTCGATTAACTTGTATTCCCTTTGTTTTATGATTTTATCATAATTTGGGTTGTTGCGTATGGATATTATTGTTCGGTTGGCATCACCGATAGCAATAAGCATTGCTCCAAGCTCATAGGCATCCTTATGGGTAAAACTTGATTCTTCAACAATTTTCTTGAGTGTTATTTCAACTCTTGCGCTGATGTTGGTTTTTTCGGGTGTCATAATATGTATTATGTATTTTTATATATAATAATATTATGTAATTTATATAAAAAAAGATATAAAAGTAATAATATAATTTTGTATTACTACTTTTTGAAAACTTAATTTTTAAGAGTCCTATTCATCCATTTCATCAAGTTCCTTTTGAAGGTCATGAATCTGCATTTCTTTATAGAATCTTTCGAACTTGCCGGTTTCAATGAGATAAGATGAAACTTCAAGAGCATCCCTAAAGGTATAGTTGGACTCTTTGATAATTTGCTTTTTGTCTTCATCCATATAGGATGATGTATTATTAATATTGGCCATAGCTATTACAACCTGTATATAATAATTAATATAATATTTTATTATTTCAATTATATAAAATTATCATTACATGCATATGGTTTCTCATACAAGACCATCTATGATAATAATAGATGATGCACTTGGTATAATCAATAGCTACTTTTTTCCTTTAATTTAATGGAACGGTTTTTACATTAACGGTAACGTTTTCAGTTTTGGATTTTATTTTCAAACCGGAGTATATATGCAATGGTTTTAATATGTGGTTTTTGAATAGCTGATGGTCAGTGTAAATGTTATTTCAATTCAAATTCTAATCTATAACAGTCCAAGCACTCTTTCACCCTTTTCGGTTATTATATACATTCTGCCATGTTCTGTATCAGGATTTACACATTCCATTACCTCAAGGTCCACCAGATTTTTTATATTCGAATAAAGAAAATTCCTGCTCATGTGTCTTCCGAGTGCTGGATACAATGCATACATGACATCATCCATATCCCAGTTTTCACGGCCGACTTCCTTGTTCCATGTGTAGATTAACCTGCATGTCTTTTCAGATATTACTCCTTCTTTCAAGCCTTCTTCAAGATCATCGAATTCAACCACTGCAAAAAGATGGCTTTTACCTGCATAAATTCCGTATTCCTGAACTCTTGCTTTTTTGGGAATGCTGTTTATGAAACTTAACGCTTCCTTGTTTGTACTCTCCCATGTCAAACATGAGGTGTCATCTTCAGCAGTGAAGTCAACTACATGCTTATAAATCCAATTTAATAAACTTGTATCATTTTTACCAATCATTTATATACACCTTCAGTCGTGTTGGTAAGTAATAGGTTTATTATTGGAAAGTATATAAGCAAAGAGGGAGAGCATTTGAAAAGTAATATTTTTCACGAAAAAAAATTCTTAAGATAAATTCTTTATATTGTATTAAACCGTTTTAAAAAGTTTATTTTGAATAGTTTAACATTGAGATAATATAAAAAATAAAAAGAGTTAACATTAACTGTTAACTTGAATATAAATCTGCAAATATCCAAGATGGATCGTAAGCTATTAAATAACCATCCTCACACCAGATTGACCTTACATTTCCTGAAGTCGCATCTGCCACTGCAGCAGGATCACGGTTAATCCAATTTCCTCCAGTATGTTTTTTATGTCTTAATCTTAATCTGATGTGGCCAGTGCCACTTACACGACATCTGACATGGACAAACTGCACATCATAACCTAATGATTTAGCTATTCTATAATATACTTGTCCCCAGTCGACACAGTTGGAGCCTTTACCGGCTTTAGCATCTGTTATTGTTTTCTTGTCTGTTTTTTGTGAATCAAAGTATTTGCTATACAATTTCTTGTTAGCTATTACTGCTAAAGCTTCATCAATACTATTGCCTTTGAAAGTATAAGTCTTTATAAATAACTTCATTGTTGAATCGTCATAGTCCGGTAATGTTGATTTGCGATATACAATAGCCGGAAGCCTTCCGTTTGCTCTGATATAACTTTCAGTTCTTATGGCCATGTCCACATATTCAGCCTTATCGATTTGTTCCTTGTTTTTTAATGTTACATAGTTTGGAAGGAAATCCAATGACTTGTTATCTTTAATAGCTGCCATTGCATACATAGCCACTAGCTTATCGCTTCCTAATTTCTTTGCCTTCTTTTCTATGTCTTTACAATTACCTTTTAATGTTAATATCTGGTAATGGTCACGTTTCTTGTATTTCTTTTGGTTTTGGACAAGCCAGTAGGCTATCGAATTCATCGCTTGACAAAAGCTTGTCCAGCTAATATAATTATCTGACATACATTATAATTTGTATTATCTTATTTATTATGTTTTTTATATAAATTATATAATAAAAAATAATGTCATTTCCAAGTGTTAAAACAATCAATGTTTACGCAAAGATATCATCAATAAAATCAACAGTTAGTGTTTTAGATGCAATATGATGAATCGACATTGACATTAACGGTTGTGTTTGAGCAAATAAAAGTGGTTTTTAAAATGTTATGTATATGGAATCATTTAATAGTTGTCAATACTACGATTATGGATCCACTCACGATGCTTGCCAATTGCTACTCTGATAATAACATCAATGAGATCAAGATCATCAATTTGTTTGAAGTAATATTGTGCAGGCCCTTCCAACATTTGGCGAAGATCATAAAAAGGTCTAGGCTTAACTGCATCGGGATTCATCAATCCATAATTCTTTAATAGCTTAATATTCTCTGTTTCGTATTTTTCAAGTTTAGATTTCTGTACTTTACCGGCTACAGTCTTTTCTTTCTTGTCAAATATCTTAGCTATTTGTGATGAGTCAATTAGGATACTGGATTCTACTAACAGTAATGTTATTTCTTTTCCTTTAACTGTTATTGTTGTTGGATGTGAGTTTTCAGTATCAAGAATTAGTTTCATTGTTATTGCCTCATAATTATATTGTTTTTTCTGTTTAAGATATATAGCTGGGAAGAGAGTAAAACCCAGCTATTTTTATGGATTCGGAGTTAAACTCGTAGCAGAAGATGTAGTGAAGAAAAAGCAACTAAAACTTCACTAAATCAGAGATTTAATATTCTTTTATCCCTACACGTTCCCACGAAAGGGTGAGGAGATTTTAATTATGGTTTTATGCTCTGAAGTTACCTTTGATGATTCTGTTAGGAGCATTCATTAAAACACCAACACTTGAAAGTATGAACAGCTTTGTATACATCGGCAGTTCATCACGGATGTCCTTGCGCATGAATTCAATCAATGGATAAAAGTCATACATCTCACCATCAGGTCCTAAAGGAGCAACAGTTGTTCCAGTAGTTCTTGAGTATAACAATTTCATTCCAGGGTTTATATAGTCCATACCAATGTAGGTTTTGTCACCCATCTCGGAACCTCCGTCACAGACAGCAGTTCCTAAGATATCAATGTTGTCAACACCATAATAGCTTTTGATTAACTCTACCGGTTCGACCTGTCTGTTGCTTGAAAAGATATCTGACTTTAATGTGGTCAATGATTTATAGCTGACGGCCATTGAATTCAGATTGGTAAAGCTTCCTGCTGACTCTTTGAATTTTTCCTGAGCTTTAAGGATGGTCATTCCAGTATCATCACCGGCTTCAAAGTCATAGGTAGCTACTTTGGAGGAATTCATAATCATGTCAATAGCTGCCTTTTCAATGCTACGACCGATAAGAATACCAACATCCTGAAGCATATCGTTAACGCTGATTAAATTGGAATCCAACATCTGTGCTGAAACATTCAGGACACCACCAATGGTATCAATGGAGATAGTTTCTGAAATTGGTTTTCTCACGTTCAGTTCCTGAAGGGTAGCGCCCGGAGCGATGTCTTTAGCCTCACCAAGAACACCGGACTGAATAGCTTCCTCGATATTAACTCTTTGTGACATGTAGGTGTAGTATTGGGAGTTTTCTTCAATTTCCTGCTTTGGTAATAATCTGGTGAATTTCATCCACTTTGCAGAAGTGTCAGCAACAATCTGGGCCATAACTTCATTTTGTACTTTAGCATCATTTCCTTTGGTTAACATTAACAATCACCTCCTTATGGTCTGCAGGTACCTTTTAAGGCAAGTCCTGGTTTATTCAACAATATTCCTACTTTACTTTGTATGAACAATTTTGTATATTGAGGTAACTCATCGTAGATGTCTTTACGCATGATTTCAATGATTGGATAGAAGTCTGCAATGTTTTCATCACTGGTAATTGGTGCAACGGTAGTTCCGGAAGATTTGGAATACAATACTGTCAATGGAGCATTACGAAGATCAAAACCTATGTATTGTTTGTCACCTACTAATGATCCTCCGTCTGCTTGGGTGGTTCCCAAAAGATCAATGTTGTCAATGCCATAGTATTCCTTAATGTCTTCAACAGGCTGAACCAGTTTGTTGGATGAGTAAGCTAATTGTTTTACATAGCTTAATGTTTTGTAAGATTCAGCCATGATGGTTAAATCAGCACCTGCTCCGGCATTGCCTTTGAAAGCTTCCTGTGCCTTGATGATGAACTGGCCGTATGCCTCCATTGTATCTTCAGTTTGAGTAGTATTGTACTGCGGAACGTTTGGTGAAGATATTAAAGTATCGTAAATGTTGTATTCAATACGGTTTGCAATAACGGTAGCTACATCACCTAATAAGTCCTCAAATGAAACAATGTCTGAATCAAAGATGTCCTTATTAACGTTAAGCACACCACCGACAGTATCAATGGAAATTGTGTCGGTTACAGGTTTTCTGATGTTTAGCTCTTGTAAGCTTGCACCTGGTGCAATGTCTTTGGCTTCACCTAAAAGACCTTTTTTGATAGCTTCATCGAGATTGATGTTTTGTCTGAAGTAAGTGTAGTAATCGGAGTTCTCTTTGATTTCTTGTTTAGGAAACAATCTGGCTAATTTTAATCTTTTTGCAGTTTCATCGGTAATGGTTTGAGCTATTACCTCGTTTTGAACTTTGGTATCATTTCCTTTTGTAATCATTTCTTTATCACCATCTATTCGGTTATATCGTAAGGTCTGAATACTTCAATGTAATTGTAATCGTCTGAGCTTTCTACAGGATGCATTGCAATGTATTCACCATCATTGGATTTGATAGCTCCAGTGCTTGACAAAGCTATTCTGTCATTGACTTTAATGTTGGATAAACCGCTAGCTAATTTCAGTCTGAACAGATGTCCTAATACTAGAATTGCGGTTTTTCTTCTGCCCCCACTCATGGTGACTGGATCGTTAACTGCAATGCCTAAAATGATTTCACCTTCAGCTGCAGTGTATTTTTTAACTGTAGGTTTTCCGATATCTGAATTTTCTGAGAGTGTTACGGCATCATCAACTTTAACCTTGTCTCCAGCATATTCATATCCAGGAGTTTCTCCGGTAGGAGTTGTAACGGTAGTTGCAGTGATGGTGCCTTCATCCAATAAGAAGGTTGTGACTTCTTTTCTTTCTTCAAGTAAAATAATTGAATCTGCCATTAAATATGTCCTCCACATAAATTCTTTATTATGTAATTTATTACTTATAATATATAAATATCACTATATTATAGCTACTTTTTATAAATTTAAATAAAAGTACATAAGTTCAAACTCGCAAGTATGCAAAAAAAATAATAGATATTATAATATTCGTTATTTTCATGAACATAAAATAAAAACTAACTGAAATAGCACAACATTATCCACAAATTTAATTAACCAACCACATCTAAACTATAGTATAGAAAGGTTAAGAGAAGAATAATTAATTGAAATTTAAAGTGATATAAATGATGACATCATAGAAAATATCACTTACTTATCATTTGTTCCTGTTTAACAGTTTATTAAATCAAAAAAGTATTAAGTAGAAATGACTATCTACTAGAAACCCCCTATCCGTTGAACTGCATCGGCCTTGAGAGATGAGACAGTCAGGAATAATATTTTCTGAATGCATAGGCAAGAATTGATCCTGCAAAATTCTGCAAGACAGAATAAAGCGCACCGGGAACAGTTGCCTGAGACAAGTTTGGAAAATGGGTTTTTGCAAGGCTAGTTGACAAACCTGAATTTTGAAATGCCAGTTCGATAGCTATTGTAATTATCTGTTTTCTGCCCATTCCTACAAGGCGTCCAATTCCAAATCCAATTAGCATTGCAAGGATATATTGTAGGACAATGACAATGAGTATTATATAGGATGAAGTTAAAATAGCTTGTTTATTAGCTCTAATCACTCCTGCAACGATTAAACAAATTACAATAGATGATACTGTAGGCAAATAATCTTTTAATTTTTCACAAAAATTAGGGAATTTGTAATTCAAGATTAAACCTAAAATAAGTGGGACAATCACTATCTGAACAATTGAAATGAATAGGTCAACCGGATTGAAATGAATTTGATTACCTATTAACAATAATGTGATTAATGGAGTTAATATGGGTAAATCACAGTAGAAACTGCAGTTAAAGAAACGGACAATGCCACATCCCCTTTTGCAAGAAAAGTGATGACATCAGATGCTGTTCCCCCAGGCACAGTTCCAACAAGAATTAGTCCAACTGTCAAAGCAGTATCCAGGGAAAATACACTTGCAAGAATAAATGCCAAAAGAGGCATTATGATATATTGTGCTGAAATTCCAGCTGCAATTTCTTTAGGATTCCTGAACACATTAATAAAGTCATCAACTTTCAATGTGGTTCCCATTGTAAAAAGAACAATACTTAAAAGTAAATTAATAATATTGATGCCATTATATTCACTTAAAACCCATTTAAATGAATTTGGATAAACTAGAGAAATAGCTACCGCCAACAATATTACAATGAAAAAATATTTTTCAATAAATTCAAAAATCCCTTTCATATTTTAATTTTTGTTTTCGAACATTAAAAAGATATTTGATTGTCCTCCAAAAGTGATTTTTTAAGGTGATGGTAATATTAGGAGATTCCATTAATTGTGCTGTTTTTAATTGAAAACATACAGTTAAACATTAAGTTATGAAATTTATCTATTTTTCAGTCACTTTTATATAATTTAAATTAAAAAGTGATACATACATAAAATTGAAAATAACAATGTTCGTTTAAGTTATTTTTAAATGTGAATCTTATTTGATTTGAAAAAAATGGAGTAATTTTATGAACTTATCAAAACTGTTTGAAAAAAATGAAGAAAAAGAATTTACAACATTTCCAACAACTCTGGAAACATATGCGTGGTATAAACCTTTTTTAATAATAATTATAGCAGCAATAATTGCTTTGGTGATATCAATTGCAGTATTTAAAATTACAGGAGCAAACCCTAATGCAGGTGGAATAGAAAAAGTTATTGTTTCAGCAACTACTATGATTGCGTTGATTCCAGGCATTTATATTGGATTTAAATTGGTCTATAAAATTCCGTTTTCCACACAGATAGCACCTGTCAGGAAATGGAATTGGAGTATTTACATTAAAGTATATATTATAACTTTAATTGTTTATGGAGCATTACAACTAATACCTCTTTTAGCTTCAGGAATGCCAAGCATAACCAATACTTCAATTGCAGTTCTCATATTGTGTTTAATTTTGCCAATCTTTCAGGGTTTTGCGGAAGAATACCTGTGCCGTGGACTACTGATGCAAACCTTCGGATCATGGTTTAAAATACCTATTGTGGCAATCGTCCTTCAGGCAGCAATATTCTCCATAGTGCATAATTACGCGATACTAGCAGCCATAGGAGTATTTTGCGTAGGACTTTTATATGGTTTGATAACCTGGTATGGTCAAGGTCTTGAATCAGCATCAGCAATGCATGCGGTAAATAATACGTTTTCATTTCTTGCATTGGGAATAGGTCTTCAGCAGACAGTATCACCAAACAGTGCAATTGATTTTGTGATGAATTTAGTTTTCCTGGTAATCCCAATCATAATTGTTTTTGCATTGGATAAAAAATTCAATTGGTTTGGTGAAATCCCAGAAAACACTCAAAACGTATGATTATTCAATTATGAATAATCTTTTTTTCTTTTTAAGGAGATATTCAACCGGATACAACTTAAAAAGAGCACATGACAAAATAATCATGAAAAATAGAGAATCAATTTAAAATTTTGCACCACATCCTCTTTTTAAATCCTCTAAAAATTTTTTTAATTAATATCCGGACAAAAAGGGATATGGTAGAAAATATGACTATTTTTTAGGATAGTAAATAACTAAAATCAATACAATAACAAATACAACAGTTGCAATTAAACTGGATTCAGGTCCAAAAGAACCTCCATTGATTAAATTTTGGCCTGCTTGACTAAAATTCATTAATGATGGTGTTGAAATGCCACTTACATTGAATCCGAATATGATTCCCTGTGAAAAATTCCATGCTGTATGAACACCGCCGCAAATCCAAATATTGTCAAATCTCAAAAACAGGACTGCAAATACTATTCCAACAATGAAAATATTTACAACTGATAATAAATCAATTCCAGTATTGAGTAAATGTGGAATAACAAAAACAATGCTGCTGATTACCATCGCAGCAAATATTCCATGCCGTTTATAGAAATAGGTCATTGTCCAGCCACGAGTATATATTTCCTCACCAAAACATTGGATAGCAAATAATATGAAACCTGGAATCAGATAAACTAATGAGGACAAATTATATCCATTGAACCTGAACTGCCCAAGAAGCATGCCTATTGCCACTACTGCAGAAAACATTAAAAAACCAATCAATAAACCTTTTAATGTAGATGAAAGTGCATTGCCTTTAGAAAATCCTATGCTTCTCCAACTGCGCTTTTCTATTTTAGTGACATAGAAATATATTATAAAAGGAACAATGATGAATCCGCCCATAGAAAAAAATACTACATCTGGAATGGGACTAATTGACATGAATATGAATTCAAATATGTTCAAAATAACAAACATCACCAAAAATAAACCAATGAAAATGCCTACCTCTTTTATTGTTGACATCTCTTTAACATTAATTCTTGCTTCCTTTAACGATTCTGATTTATCAGCAAAATATTTAATATTATCCAACATAAGTATCAGTTTAAATTTTATATCACAAACTATATTGTCCTTTGTTTCAGTTATTTTTTTGAGTTATATTATAATATTTTTATTTATTTTAAATGCATTAGTATTTACAGCCCGTGAAATAAAAATCTTCGAGCTGTAAATCTGGGGGTAGTTCATAATGGAATTCCAAGTAATGCAATGATGAAAATAATTTCGTCCGTTAATAAGTGAGTAAGGTACGGAACAATTAGGTTTTTGGTTTTAATATATCCATAAAACTCGAATATTGAACCAAAACCCTGTACGAAAAGTGCAAATATTAACATGGTAGGGTTATATGCATGGAAACAGGCAAACATCACCATTATTATAGCAACGGAAATGATCACAGCCAATCTACGATTATTTGATAATTTATAAATCACTCTTAAGAAAAATATGAATGGGATGAACTTAAAGAATTCCTCACCCATCAGTGAAAATATTGATGTAACTAATGTCATGATTGTTACTGGTTCTGAACCCATAGTTCCGGGGCTGACTATTCCAAATTGCTTCAATATCATCTCCATTACCATTCCATATACAATATATCCTACAAAAAGAGCCACTATAAGGACAAGATCTTTACGGGACGGCATCCTGAATATTGCTTTATAATCCCATTTTAAAAAATATAAAACCGGCACAATAAACACTATGCAGCCTAATATTATAAAAGGAAGCTTTTGTGTAATTACTGCTAAAACGGTTCCAACGATGAATGCAACAAATAAGACAACCCATCCCCATTTGGGAATATACGGATTTTTATTATAAAACGGGAAATCATAACCTTCATCTTCAAAATTAAATCTATCTATTGATGTCATATTATCAACTTTGTTTTAATTATTAGTCATTTGTATAAGTTCATGTTATTTATTATTATTTAATCTATGGATTCTAAGAGGTTTCAGGTATTTCTCCGAACCAATTTGTTTTCTTGCCCACCAAATACAGTACAATAAATAGTATTATTTCAAAAATAATTGTTCCCGCAACACTCTCTAATTGCGGAGTGGATGTTGATGCGTGGAGTCCAAGCATGACGAATAAACCAACAGTGAAATTATTTGCGGTATGTATGGCAGAACTTACTTCAATACCATTTGTTTTCCAAGCGAAAAATCCGTAGATAAGACCCATAACTATTATTCCAAAGAGTCCGAAACTGTTATATCCATGGAATAGGGCAAATATTATTGCCTGAATGACAATTGCTAAAACAGGTATTTTAAACCATGATCCAAATGTCTGCAAAAGAACTCCTCGAAACATGAATTCCTCTGCAATGGATTGGAGAGGCACGAAGATGCAAATAGCTATTAAGAACATTATTGAGATTTGAGATGTTCCTTTTGCTCCAGTAAGAGCAGAATCTATGCCCTGATATACTATGTACATTATTAACGGTATTATTAATGCCTTGAAATAGAGTTTGAAATTCCATCCTCCGCGTGAAGATGAGTAGGAGGAAAATGGTCTGTCATTAACAATTTTTGATGCCAAATACAATGAAGGAATGAACATGATTAAAATAAGATCTGAGATAATTATAGGCATCGCAGAGTTTAATGCTTCAAATTTTCCAGACATAACAGTTCTAGCTAAATCAACGCCACCTACCAGATAAGTAATCATTATTATTGCCGTTCCAATTAGGAGCATTATAAACATAGTTGCTATTATGACAATTAATGGTTTGTACCATGCATAGTTCTCAAAAGTTGTTGGAAATGTTATATAGTCCGATATTTTATTTTTCATTGACATATTTTATCACTCATATATATTTTTATATAAACTGGATGAGAAAAACTCATCCATTTATTATCTTTTTTTACTTATCATACTATTTTACTTTAACTGTTGTTTTTATTGTGTCTTTAAGATAAGTCACTTTAACAGTGTAAGTTTTGCCTTTTTTAAGCTTTTTGATAACATTCTTCTTAAGTGACTTTTGAGCAATACCTTTGGAGTTGGTTTTAACTTTATAAGTTTTGCCGTT
>NZ_JAZNAN010000050.1:0-14109 GCF_045586545.1 Methanobrevibacter sp. | reverse complement strand
GTAGCGATAGTGTTATTGTTAATAGTAGCATTACCCATTATAACTTTAACACCGACAGCTTCAACACCGAATCCTTCCCAAATAGTTTCATTACCTTCTTCAGATGCGATTGAAACAATGTGGTTATTATCAATGTTTATGCTAGAACCTCTAAATGCAATGCCAGTAGTATAATTACCAGTCAACTCAATTTCATTTTTAACAATATTACTTTCTACATCACCTGAAGAGAAACCGAAAACATTGTAAGCCTCACCAGTGATTGTATTACCAGTATAATTTGCTTTAACGTCTGCACCATTCATACCAGAATAAATACCGTAAACAGATGTATTAGCTTTAACATCAATAACATTATCTTCAACTACACCGGAAGCAGGACCTTCAACATCAATACCATTAGCATAGTAATCGCCAACAGAAGTGATGTTATTGGATCTAATTATGAAATCATCACCGGAAAGAATAATGCCATAAATGTAAGTAAAACCAGTAGAGTCAATTACATTATTAGAAATAACTGCCTTGTTGGAATTTTTGAAATCGATTGAATAAATGGTATCATACTCGCCAACAACAGCATTGTAAACAACATTTACTTCATTGCTATCAAATATAACATCATCTGAAGAATCAACCACTATACCCTCAGACATAGGAGAACTTACCCAATTTCCACTACCTGCAGGGACTTCAGCCCAACCAACAGCAGCAGAAGGTATAGAAATTTTGAATTTATTACCATTAATAATAGCGTTATTAGAACTTGAAATTAAAATTGCATTATTAACATAATATCCCATTGTATTACCAACATAGTTAATTACAGAATTTGATAAACAAAAGTTTTCAGTTCTTAATACATGGATAGGAATTCCTTCAGGTCCTGAATTTGCATCAACAAAATCAATTGTCAAATCAGTAAGAACTACATCAGAAATAGTTTCGCCTTCAACAGCACCAGCAAAAATTGAATTAATTCCTGTAGTTTGATTTATTGTAAATCCTGAAAAAGTAACATTACTGGAATAAATCTGAATATCCGGATTAATTAAATTAGAATTGTAACCAGTAATCTTGAAAGGACTTTCAACAAATAGAGTTAAATTTTCGAAAGTGCCTTCAAATATTAATTCATCAGCAGTAATATTTTTATTAATCTGTCCAGCTTCACTAATATATTCTCGAATATTACTGTTGTTAATTATAATACTTGAAGTTGAAGCACCCTCATCTTCACTAAGTACTTGTGTATCTTCTTCAACAGCAAGCACTTCTTCATCAACACTTATTTCATCATCAATAGCTGTAATATCAGCAGTGTCATCAGCCGCAAAAGCAGCAGTAACAGACAACATTACTATAGAAAGCATGATTAATGAAATAAACAAACTTTTTGCCTTAATAATTCCACCTCATTTAATATATATTAAACAAATCAATAGTCGAAATAAAATTTATAAAAATAACAAAAAAATTGACTATTAATATTAATATAAGATTTAAAAATATTTAAATATAATTAAATTAAATTTGAAAAAAAAGTAAAATAAAGGTTAAAAATAACCTTATTTTTTGATTTTAATAGTATTTTTAATAGTACAGCCACCGTAACTTGAAGTTACTTTGTACTTGCCAACTTTTAAGTTCTTAAGTGTTAAAGTTGCAACACCTTTTTTATTGGTCTTGACTTTATACTTTTTACTTTTGACTTTAATGGTAATTTTCTTATTTTTAAGTTTTTTACCTTTTTTATTTACTAATTTAACGCTGAATTTGATTTTTTTAGCTTTTTTCTTAGAAATGTTTTTAGCGATTAAAGTTGGCTTAAATGTTATTACATTTGATACGTTATAACCATTGTATTCGGCTGTAATAGTGTATGAACCTGCTTTCAATTTGGCAGAATAGGTTGCATAACCAGATTGATCTGTTTTAACTGTTTTAGTTGCATCATTGATTTTAAAGGTAACTTCTTTACCTTCACCGACAGCTTTGCCGTCAGTATCAACAATTTGAACCTTATATTTTACAGTATTTCCATAATAAACAGAGTAATCCTTACCTCCAATGATTGATGGCATAGGAGTAATCTCTAAACTGGAAAATGCCTTTGCATCATTATAATTAGTAACGCCATTGACTTCTACGGTCATGTTATACAATCCTGCATTTATTGTGGCAGCACTATAAGAAAGTGTAGCAATACCTTTATCATCACTAACTGCAGTGCCCATAGGATTTGCTTTACCAGCAGAATTGATTCTATTAAATTCGACAATAGCTCCTTTTATAGGATTTCCAAGCTCATCTAGAAGTTTTGCAGTGATATTTCCTGTTTTGCCTTGTTGAATAGATACTTTATCTACGGCAATTACGATATTTCCTTTAGTGATTGTGACTTTAATATCATAGGTTGAAGCCTTATAATCCTCTTTTAGCAATTTTGCAGAAAATACATATTGTGCAGGTCTAAAATCGCTAGTAAATTTAAATTTAGCGGATGCAACACCATCAACTACCTTTGACTCAGCAAATACATCACCTAAATCATCCATAAATTGAACAATAGCTCCATCTATTGATTTATCAAATGTTATTGTAAATTCGCCAGTGCCCAAATAAGGAACTTCAATTTTTTTAACTGAAGCATCAGCAACATATTTGTAATTTTCAGTCACATTGTTATCTTTGACATTATTAATTGCTTTATTTCCGCTGCCTTTTTCACTATCTAAGTTATTATCTTGGAGAACATTATTTGTAGCGCCATCATCAATTAAAACTGCATATCCTTTTGCTGAAGTTATCTCGTTAGAGGTTATAACATTATTTGTTGAATTGTCCTTAAGATAAATTCCAGCATTTCCAGCGCCTAATGAATCCAAATTCTTATGGGACAAGTCTTCACCAGTTCCATTGGCATTAATTACATTGCTGGTAATGTTATTGTAATTACCATTAGAAATTAAAATTCCATAAACCTGTTTACCATTAGCATCAAATTTATTGTTATTTATGTCATTTTCACTAGAAGAAGTAGCTTCGATACCATATATCAGTTCAGAACTTAAATCCAAATCGTTATCATCAATAGAAGTTTTTTGAGACAATTCTAATGTGATACCATAAGTGACACCATCTGCTTTCAAATTGATGATGTTGTCTTTCAATATTGTTCCTTCAGATTCATCTCCTACGATTAAACCGGTTGCGAAATATGGTCCGACAATTGTTATTGTATTTCCTTCAAACTCATTATTAGTTGCACCTTGGCCTTCAGGAGCATTATGTCCAGTGTAGTATCCTAAAACTCCCATTCCATAAAGGTAGTTGTCATTACCAGATACGAATACATTATTGTCTAAAAATATGTTGTTATGACTATTATAGTATAGGTCGATTCCTACAATTGAATTTGTAGATGATCCGTTTCCTGTAGTCGGGTATTGTTTATCTAATTTGGAAGTTACATTGACGTCGTTGCCAGAAACTTTATTGTTTGATGAGTATAATAATAAAATTCCATAAGTTCTATATATTTCCTGGACAACGTGTGCACCATCCATACAATATTCATTACCGTCAACACAGTACTTAGTTCCATTAATAATGAATTCATTACCATCCAAACAATAGGAAACTCCATCGATAACAAGTTCTCCGCCATCTAAACAATAAGACTTGCCATCAATAACAAGCTCATTACCATCCAAACAATAGAACTGACCATCAATGGAAAGCTCATTACCATCCAAACAATATTTGATTCCATCAATAGAAAACTCATTGCCATCAATACAGTAACTAGTTCCATCAATAACAACTTCATTACCATCCAAACAATAAGTCTTGCCATCTATAACGACTTCATTGCCGTCAATGCAGTAGGATTTACCATCAATAAAAAGCTCATTACCGTCCAAACAATATTTGATGCCATCAATAGAAAACTCATTGCCATCTAAACAGTAACTAGTTCCATCAATAACGATTTCATTACCGTCGATGCAGTAAGAAACACCGTCTATTGAGAATTCATTACCATCAATGCAATAAGTAGTTCCATTAATTGAAAATTCGTTGCCGTCTAAGCAATATGATTGGCCGTCAATAACAAGCTCATTACCATCAATACAATAGGACTGACCATCAATAACAAGCTCATTACCATCAATACAATAAGATTTACCATCAATAACAAGCTCATTACCATCTAAACAATAAGATTTACCATTTATCACCAATTCGTTTCCGTCAATACATTTTTCAACTTCAAAACTGTAAACCTCTCCAGTTCCGATTGTTTTAATTGTATTATTTGCAAAATTACAATCTTCACATGCATAGGAAAGCAATGTGAAAGTTAAATAATCTCCTTCAGAAGTCAATTCGTTGTTCCATACATCAATGTCTGTGGATTGTAAGACATAAATTGCATAAGCGGCTTTAGGGTCACTTACTGAGATTTTATTGTTAACAATTCTGACCCCTGGAGCTTGATTTACAAAAATACCCCAAGCATTAACTCTTTCAGCTTCATTATTTAGTATGGTTAAGTTTTCAATTAATACATTACCTGAAGTTACTTTAAAAGTTGAATTGTAAAATATTGGATTTTTACCAGTGATTTTAACACTTTTGGTCACATATATGATTTCATTATTGAATGTTCCTTCAAAGCTTAAAATATCATTATCACTAACTTCTGAAGTCAAACCACCGTTATCATTGATGTAAGTACGGATGTTTTTTGGAGTGATTGTGATAGTTTTTCCACTGAAAATGTAAGTTGGTTTAGACATGTCTATTTTACCCGCAGGAGTGATAATTTCTTTTTTAAATACCTCATTTGAAGTTAAATCAATATTAGAAGTGTCCTCTTGAACCCCTGCAGCATCAATAGCAACCTTATTTCCAGTATGAATAACATTATTTACAACAGTTACATCTTTAGGCATTCTTCTGTTACTTACTTTTTCAATTAAAATTCCTACACCTGAAACGGAAGTAATATTGTTTGAATCAACTAAAAGACCTGATCCTTCATCTTTTTCATAAATTCCGGAACCTAATTCAGTAAATACAACATTATTTTTAATTACAACATCAGATCCTCCGGCAGTTATGCCTCTTCCTTTGTGAGTCACATTAACCCAGTTATCTTCAACAACAGATCCGTCAATGGCTGAGATTCCAGCACCGGTTGCGATAATTTTACAGTCAATAATCTTATTGTTTACAATTTTTGAGTCATATGCACCAACAATGGCGTATTCCCCACCAGTTTCAACACCTAAATGATTATAATCTGCACCAGTAATGTTTATAATTTCATTATCAATTATGATATTGCCGCTGCCTGCTGTAGAAATACCTCTATAACCTCTAATTACTTTATTGGCTTTAATAGTATTGTTACTACCCATTACTTGAATGTTATAACTCCAGGAAGTAGGTAAAATCTCAATATTACATTTTACAGTATTATTGTAAATAATGTTGAAGTTAGAATCTCCTCCTTTGAGAGGGCCACCTGCGTAGCTTGACAAGTAAATTCCATTAGCATCATCGGCTTCGACTTTATTATTAGCTACATAATTGTAATGGGATCCGCTTAAAATCAATGTTGGAGTGGATCTTGTACCATGTCCATATGTAATACCATAACATTTCAAGTCATTATCTGTGATATTATTGTAATTTGCACCATTAGCTACACAGATACAGTATGACGCCTTACCAGTATTTTTTATAGTACAGTCTTTTACAATACAGTTGCTTGCTGAATTTAAAAATATACCATAAGTTTCGCCTTTTGTATTTGCAATATTTAAATTAGCAATAGAACTTCCTGATGCTCCACTTAATAAGGTAATCATGGAATTTTTCATGTTATTTGTAGATGTTCCAACAATATTGACCTTTTTATCAATAGTGAATTTTAAATCATTAATAGAACCATCAAAGTATATTGAATCCCCGGAATTAATAGTTGAATCTATTAGTTTTCCATCTTTATCAAAATACTTTCCATAAGAATCTTGAGTAATTGTATGGGATGATGCGGTTTGGATTTCTTCATTAGAAACCGAAACATCCTCATCAATTAAATCATCAGATACCTCCAAAATATCTGCATTAGTTCCATCATCCGTTAAGTTAAAATCATCACTGGCACTTACAGCACCAATCGATAATAAAACTAACAATAATAAAACTAAAATGTTAATTTTTTTAATCATTATTATACCTCATCATATTAAATTTATAAGAATATTAGAAAACTTAATTAAAATAAACTTTAAAAATTTTCTATTATATTATTATTATGATAAAATACAATATTTAAAAATTACTAAAAAAATAAAAAAAGTTGATGATTAAATTAATAATCATCATATTCATCATCATTTCTTAAATATCCAACTAAGAAAATTGCAATTAAAACAATTACTGCAATTATTACAAATATTGGCATGCTTGATTCTGTGGAACTTGCAGATTTAGATGCGGATTTTTCTGAAATCTCATAAGCTTTGGCATTGCTATCATGAGCTGAATCAGATGATGCATCTTGAGAAGCTTGTGAATCAGAAGCTGTTTTTGCATTACCTGCCTCTGACGGTTCGACACCAAATGCTGTTTTGCCTCCAGAATTAGAACCATCCTCTTTTTCTTGAGAAGTGTTGTTCATCTTAGTATCAGCATTTTTTTCTCCACCGTCATGATCTCCGGTTTTTCCATTGTTTGAATCTTCATCCATTTTATATAATGGCTCAGTATTTGTTGCTTGAGCAAGTATCTCCGCAAATTTCTCTTTCTGAGCAGGAGTTAAAGAACTCAATTGGATAAGTTTTGAATTCCATGCCAAATTCTTACAGGTGTGGTGACAACATGCAACACCATAATCGATTACACTTTGCATATAAGAATCGACTAATTTTTGAAGAGTTTGGGAATCTGCATCCCAAAGATTTTGGTCTGCCATGTAAATTTGCCAACCCGCCATAGATTGTGCACCCGGAGCCAATGTACGGTCATTAGCACCATTTATAATATCCAGCACTACATCGGCCAATTGGTCACCAAGTTGTTTGTTAAGCTTGCCTCCACTGAGAACAAGAGAACCATACATATTCTGTTGATTTGATGCAAGAGTATTCATACCTGCAGGAGTGTTACGCAAAACATCAGTGTATTTAGGATTCAATAACTTGCTACGAATTTCGAAATCAATCTCTTCCTCATAAGTTCTTGGAATATACTTGTTCTTGTTCCTAATATCGAAAAATGCAGTATCAGGTTTTGACTTGCCTGATTTATTTTTCAATACGCTAGCAGCATTATATAAACCACCGAACCAATCATAGTAATCATCTGAATCGAATAATCTCCAAGTACTATCAAAGTTTTGAGTAATCACATCAACATTTTCCAGCAAATATTTGTAGTTATCCTTTTGTTGGTTAACCACAACATTTCCCTTTTCATCAAGAGTCCATGAATAGGATACCTTACTTAAATATATGTCCATTGCATACTCATTAACTGTTGAAATATTCCAGTCTGCAGTGTTTGGAATAAGATTAGACATGCCAGTTCCTTCTAATACATTACCTGGAAGACCAAATAATCTATCCAAAGTAGGATTTTCAGCATAATGTTTTTTAACATAATTGTTTGATGCATCTTCGCCAGTTGCATTCAATGCTAAATTAACTGAAGTTAACATCCATGTAATCCAATCTTTATTATTAGTTACCATACTTGCAAATACATCAATTCTAGGCCTATTAACAACAGAGCCATTGTTTAAAGTTACAGTCAACTCTTCTAATGGAAGTTGCTCAACACCAAGTACCTTTCCATTATCCGCCCATACAGGCTTACAACCTAAGAAATACATGAATTCAGCAACACCGATTCCTTCTGTTCTTGAAATCTCTGTACCCCATAAGATTAATGAAGTTAATTCCGGCCATTTGCCATGCTGTTCATAGTAATTAGCCAAAAGCATATCAACTATTTTTACAGCAGAACCATATGCCGCCTGAGATGGCATTCTAGTTGGGTCTGAAGCATAACCGTCAAATCCTGTAGGAATTGAATCACCATATGAAGGGTCGGCAAACAGTCCTGATTTTACATAATTACCGCTTAATGCCAATAATATGGCATTCCATTCATTGTTGTTGTGAATATTTTCAATGACATCTTCACAATAAAGTGTTGAATTATATAAAGCAGAACCTTCCTTAATGCCCAACTTTTTGTTTAACTCTTTAGCAGAAGTTCCATTAACAAGACTTGAGGAATATTCCTTTAAGAAATTTTTGATTGATTCAACCTCTTTTGAATACTTGAAGTTTCCTTCCATATCATCATAGAAGCTTAAATCCTTCAAATCAGGATATAAATATTCAATGAGCTGATTATAAATCTTGGTCTGAGAGGTAACAATAGTTACGACTTCTTCGGCAAGTTCATCGCCGGTTAATATTTTTCCTAAAGAATGAAGACCATAAGTGTTGAAATCTTCCTCCATTGAATCCAAATAATGGTGCAAATCATCCAACCAAGTTTCGAATGTCTCATTTTTAGTATAATTTTTAAAACCTAATGCCGGAGCCAAATCTAAAATTTTAGCTTTATATTCCTCAGCATTGGAAGTTACATTGACACTCAATTGTTCCTTATAGTAATTAATATAATTCTTTAAGGTTGTGTAATTACCATATAACTCGGATGATACCATTGCAGGAGTCATGTGAGTAATCAATAATGCAGAACTTCTATCTCTAGCAACCATCGCTTCACCAGGGTTAGATACAATATAAGGATAGATTGTTGGAATTAAAGTTAATTCGAAAGTCCAATCTCCTGGGAATGCACCTAAATTAATACCCGGCAACCATTCTAAAGTTCCATGAGTTCCCATACTGATAATTGCATTAATATTTGCAGTTTTCTCCATCCATTTATAAAATGCGACATATTGCTGATGAGGAGGTATGACTAAACTGTGATAATCCTTAACCTCTTCCCAACCTCTACTTGGCTGGAAAGTGATGAATACATTACCAAACCATACTCCAGGAATAACAATATATTTGTTTTTATAAACCATTGCAGGACCTAAATTATCTCCCCAATATCCTATTAAATCCTTGAACAATTCATCACGAATATCTGAAGTCAAATATTCAAAATCTTCAAGAGAAATCAATTGATGATGTTTCATTAAATAATCCCAATTGTCTTCGACATACTTTTCAAGCAATCCGCTAGCCCAGGATCCTTTATTGTTCATGTCAAAAAGGATTTGAGTTAAGTTCTTAAGTGAGATTAAATCTGTTAATGTATCGTTAATTCTATACATTTCAGTGTCGGAATTAATTATCCATTGATAAGTATTATTGTAGTAATTGGAAAACTCTAAATCTCCACCAATATCATATCCTTGGTTATACAATTGGTAAAGCAATTCAAAAGTACTGTTAAATACATCTAAATATGATGCACCAATTTCTGCTTTACCTGGCGGATAATTATAAAGCATTATAGCTACTTTCTTATCTGAATTGTTTAAATCATGCAAATCGGCCCATTTACAGTTTAATTGAACCATCTTGTCAACACCATCTTGGATAACATGAGATTTACCTTGGCTATCAACCCATGTTAGTGCAACTTGGCCGAAAACACCTTCAAAACTTGGATAAGTAACCATGAATGTCCATTCGACTTGAGGACCTAATTCACTGTTGTAACTGTATTCTGAAATTTCAACAATACCTTTTAAGACATGTAAATCAATGTCGGTTAAATCAGGTTCAGCAGTACCATTGGCATAATCCAGTGACCAGCTGCATAAAGAATTTACAGCAGATATGCCTACAGTTGAAATAGATTTAATCTTATTCAGTATTGAAGACATAGGAGGTTGAGTTCCAGTTTTAAATACATTGAACGCCGGCCTACCATTAGCTTCATAACCTCTAATTAATGCGTCAGATACTTCTTCACCACCATAGTAAGAAGCAATAGCTATGAATGATTTATCTGGATTGAATTTTGCAATATAATCGCTTTCAAACTTTTTAAATAATGCTGTTGGATCCAAAACATCTGTCAGCCATTCAACATAATTTTCAGTCATCCAATTTAGACTACCATCAGAACTGTGTGTATAACCCGGATTTTCGCGAATCCACTGATTGATTAACTTTCCTTCAGGCACTAGGGTATACATGCCTAAATCAGGATGGTAAAAACCACATTCAGGAGACATTAACGGAGCATTATTCTCATCAAGGGTCGGATTAATGTATTTACTTGGATCAATTAAGTAACGAACATAATCTAGGTAATTTTTCATGTTACTTTGTAAAATATCTGATTCCTCAATGTCTCTAGCTTGGAAATAAGAACCAATGTATGTATTTTCAATTGTATCATAAGTGTTGTTCTCTGCAGAAGCGCCAACAACATGCAAACCGGTTGTATTCATTATCTGTTTTGAAAAAACACTGAATGTATAAGCTACATTATAATTTGCATTGGCGGGAGATTTTGCTAAAAGCTGCTTTAAGTATTGGCCCGTTAAAACACTGTATGCAGATTCTGAAAACATGTCTATGTGCATGAATTTGGCATATTCGACCAACCATGCTCTAGATTTATCAAAATCTGTAGTACTGATATATGCAACTCTCATAGACATATTCATTAATATATCAACTTTCTCATTGTGGGAGTTATAATCCACTAATAACAATATGTCCGGCACAAACATTACATTATCAATCTTAACGGTTCCAGTCTGTTTAGTAAAATCAACAGGTCCTAATTTTATAGGCTCATAAGTGGAATAGCTAATTTCCAAATTGTATTTTTTTGAATCTAAATTTTTAATTACAACATTACCTTTTGAATCGGTAATCTGAGTTGAAACTAATTTGTTTTTTGAATCAAATACCTTTACAGTAGCGCCTTTCAAATCAAACCCATCTTCACTCCAAGTATTTATAGATTCATTAAAAGAATCCATAACATGAACATTAATTACATTATTGCTTGCTTCTAATATTTCCCCATCTGATTGGGAGGCCTGAACTTGTTGAATTTCATCAATTTGCGTTATGCCATCTAATTCAATTGAAGTACTAACTACATCAGATATTGTTTCATTATCTCCTGCAAATACACCATTTACAGAAAACAGAAGCAATACAGAGATAATTAATGCAAATACTATTCTATTATCTAGCTTTTTCGTTTTTTCACCTCCTTTTAGTCAATTAATAAAACATAGTAACATCTAAAATCATTTACTATAAGTTTAAATTTGATTTGAGAATATATAAAATTTATTAAATTCAGTTAAATTTTAGTAAAATGTAAAAGATATTTTAACACAAGAAGGATACATACATTTAAATACTAAAATATCCAAATAAAATTTGCTATTACATTGAGGTGATAATATGCGCAAGAGTACAATAGGTATAATTATATTATCTATAATATTAGTTGGAGCGGTTATCCCTTTAGGCTTTTCAGCCGTAGATAACCAACAAATAGTAATAACTTACGGTGAGGCAACTCACAGTAATGCAAATTATAAAAATACTGTTGATGACTTTTTCGTAAATCAAGCAGGTGTTGACTTAAATACTGTTGATTCAAAAATAATCACTGCAGATGAAGTAAATAAAATTTCAAGTTCAATAACTGGAAGAACATATTCTCCTAGTCAAATTTACTCTTCAGCACTTGTAGATTTAAATGATAACGATAATCTTGAAGTTAGTGTAGATAAATCAAAAATCACTACCATTACTGGAGATATGTATTTATCTGCATTAAAATCTGTAGGAATTACTGCAGGACACGTTTACGTAACAAGTCCAGTCACAGCAACTGGTGAATCTGCATTAGCAGGAATCATGAATTGTTATGAAGTTGTAACTGAAGTTGAAATTCCAGATACTGTTAAAGAAGCAGCTAACAACGAAATTTATACAGAAGCTGAAATTGTTGAAAATTCAAATGTAAGTGCTGACGATTTATCCAAATTAGTGGATGATGTTAAAGAAGAAGTACAAGAAGAAAATGTGACAGATCACCAAACTATCGTGAATATTATCTATAACTACACTATAATAAATAACATTAACATTACCGATAGCGATATTGAAAACCTAGCAAACTCTATCGAACAAATACAAAACGTTCAAGGAGACATTGACACTTACCAAACTGAAGTATCTGACGTTTTTAACAGTACTGACGAAGCACAAGGACTTTTAGATGGACTATTTAATTAAATAGTCCAAATATTATTTTTTTTAAATTAGTAACGCCACAAATAAAAGATTTTTATGAAATGGAAAATTGGCAATGTAAAAATTGATAACCAAATTGTATTAGCCCCAATGGCTGGAATCTGTGATTCCGCATTTAGAAGAATTGTTAAATCAATGGGCTGTGGGCTTATTGAAACTGAAATGGTTTCAGATAAAGCAATAATGTATAATAACTATAAAACAAAAGAAATGCTTTATATGACCGAAGAGGAACGGCCAATTTCCCAGCAAATTTTTGGAGCAGAAGCAGAATCATTTCAAATAGCTTCAAAATACATTTACGAAAACATGAAACCCGATATCATTGATATCAATATGGGATGCCCCGTCAAAAAAGTGGCAATTAAAAGTAAAGCTGGAAGTGCACTTTTAAAAAACCCTACAAAAGCTGAAGAAATTGTTGAAACTGTTGTAAATACTGTGCCAATTCCAGTAACTGTGAAGATTAGAAGTGGTTGGGATAAAAATAACGTGAATGCAGTCGAAATGGCGAAAATAGTTGAAGATGCCGGTGCTTCAGCAATTACTGTACACCCCCGTACCCGGGAAGACAGATATGACATTCCTGCAGACTGGTCAATAATTAAACAAGTTAAAGAGGAAGTTTCCATACCTGTGATAGGAAATGGAGATATATGGACATGCTATGATGCTAAAAAAATGCTTGATGAAACCGGTTGTGATGCAATTATGATTGGCCGGGCAATAAGAGGAAATCCATGGCTTGTAAAACAATGCATCGATTTCATAGATGACGGCATAGAACCTCAAAGAGTAACTGCAGAGGAAAAAATCAACATGACAAAAAAACATACGGAATTGCTTATTGATCTTAAAGGTGAAGAAATAGCCATTCCTGAAATGAGAAGCCATGCCGCATATTATTTAAAAAATCTTCCAGGAATTGTAGAAATTAAACCACGCATATTCAAAATGAATACAAAAGAAGAATTATTTAATTTATTAGATGAATATTATGAATCTTACAAAAATCATCCTAAAAGAAAAGATAATTAATATTTAGAATGTTTAGATTAACCTACCGAAAATAGATAGGCAACCTACATCCCTATAAACAATTTTACCATATTTTCAGCACCTATTGAAATAGACAGTAACATCATTATTAAAGCAATTGCAAATACGACAATCCAAATTCCAATGTTCCACTTTAAAACTTTTGTTCCATCTAAGCTATAAATAGGCAATAAATTAAATGTAGCTAAAAAGCTATTAACAGAAAAACCAACAGCACCAATGAAAAATATTAAATTAAAAATATCTGAGTGGAACTTTAAAGGATATACTAAAGCTGCAATCACTATAAATATCAATGCAAGCGCCATATTAGTCATTGGTCCGGCAATTGCTATTTTACCACTTATTTCATCGCTAATATTGTCTGCATAAATGCGAGCTTCACCCGGAAAGGCCAATACCATCCCAAAAAATGATGAAATAAATGCAATTAATAATCCTATAGGCCATAATATAAATTCAGACTGGTATCCATATTTCATTGCCACGAATTTGTGTCCGGTCTCATGGGATATACATCCTATACCTACACCAACCATAACAAGAGGTAAAATTGAAAGGATACCGTAAAAATCTGTTCCAACAGTTGATATTGCAAAACAAAATGAAAGTACGATAAACGCAATAATTAAATATATTACTTCCTTTTTTGTAAATTTTAGCATAATATTAAATATCTACTTTATATATTAAATTTTTT
>NZ_JAZNAN010000049.1:0-10727 GCF_045586545.1 Methanobrevibacter sp. | reverse complement strand
GAAGCGGTCAATGAAGGCAAATTGGTTGCCCGTGTACATACCGGTGACCCTTCAATCTATGGAGCAATCGCCGAACAGATTCGTGAATTGAAAAAACATGACATTGAATATGAGATTATTCCAGGCGTAAGCTCATTATTCGGTACTGCCAGCGTTTTGGAAGCTGAATTAACTTTACCTGAAATTTCACAAAGTGTTATTATCACACGTCCCGAAGGCAGAACTCCAAAACCTGAAGGAGAAAGTATAGCTAGTTTCTCAAAACATCATGCAACAATGTGCATCTTCTTGGGAATTGGTATGATTGACAAGGTTGTTGATGAACTGCTAGTTGGTTATGAGGAAACCACCCCAATTGCAGTTGTCAAAAAGGCAACTTGGCCAGACCAGCAAATAATTAGAGGAACCCTTGCAGATATTGCAGAAAAAGTTAAAGATGCCACTATAACAAAGACTGCAATGATTGTGGTGGGAGATGTCCTAGACCCTGGCGACTTTAATGCGTCTAAGCTATATGACAAAAACTTTAAGCATGAATATCGTTAAGTTAGTAAAACCAACTTAAATTTTAATGAAAAAATCATGTCCTCAAAAATCACTGAAAAAGATGATTATATGGTCTTTGATTTGCTGGTTTTTGAGGAAAACCTATCACTATTTAGAGGATGAAAATGATGTCCTCACAACTTTTTTTTAAAGAAGAATTTTTAGATAGTTAAATTGTCAACAGAAGAAAAATAGGTGGTGTTTGAACGAATGTTTTCAATAGAAATATTCAAAACTTAAAAAAAATTCATTTTTGCAAATTATAAAACTCTTTTAAATTTTCCTTATCCTCTTCGGATAAGTCATGCCAACGAACATTCTGTAAAGCCCCTTCCAAAGCCATCAATCTGTTTAGACATGCAGTTTCATCGACTTCTTTAATTTTTAACCATGCTTCCTTACTGCCAAGATTAATCAAATCATCCACTGTATTTATTCCCACATCATTTAATTGTTTTTCAACTACTTTGCCAATATTTGGCAGTTTAGAAAGTTCACCCATTTCAATACCTCAATAACTATTTTGGAAAAAATCGATTTTTCATGTAACTTCTATTTTATAAAATACTCATAATTTTTTTAATACGAATGACCCGATTTCCACCCCTAAATCTTTAGAGATAGGATTGCATTTGCTGCAAAGAAGAGAAAAGACATCCTTATCATCCAAATCCATTTCAGTCAGCCCTTCATAATTTGCCATTCCTTTGGATATTATGAATCTGCTTTCATCAAAGACCTTTTTGAAATCTTCAGAAAACATTTCCTCCACAATTCCACCGGCATCACTACCAATGGTAATTATCTCTGCCAATTCATCCAAACCGGCATCAACAGCTTCCTTCATGCATGCATCATTGACAATTGGACTGCTTATTACTGCAACGACTACATCAACATCATATTCCTTGATTTTTTCAATCAATAACCTGTCAAATACTATTTCACCGGCATTATCGGCAATGTACAATACCTCATCATGACAATTCAAAGCCTTTTCAAATTCTTCAATGTCATTTATGCTCAACTTTTTATTGAGATTATTGTTGATTAACTCTTTAAAGTTGGTGTTTATATTATAAACTCCAAAATCAAGAATATTGCCCACAATAGCAACTTTAACATAGGTTTCCAAGACATCATTGGCTTTTAAGATGTCCTTTACTTCAGGCATTATCGATAATGCAATCTCATTGCTGATTTCTTTTTGCTTAAAATAAGCGTCAGCACATTTGGTTTTCTGTTTTATGTATTGGTTAACTTCAGTCGCAATTTTGTTTGGTTGTGAATCCTTATTGAAGTTTTCAGCCATATGCATTATACAATGCTGAACCAATTCGAATTTCAGACTTTCATCACTGCATGACAAATCAATTACTTCCTTGACTTGCCTTAAAATGCAGGCCCCACATTCATAAGATGATTTAATATTACCACAACCCAGAAAATATAAAAAAAGAGGAAACTATTCTTTCTTATCCTCTTTGAACAGTTCTGCAATTCCAGCAACGGATCCTAAAACACCGCTGGATTCAAGAGGCAGGAATACTTTTGATGCGTTGCCGTTGGCAATCTTTTCCAGGGATTCCAAATATTTGATTGCAATCAGTCCGTCATCAGGATTTCCTTCATGAATCGCATTATACACCTTTTCAATAGCTGCAGCTTCACCTTCAGCTCTAAGAATAGCTGCTTTTTTATCAGCCTCTGCAATTTTCAAAAGGGATGCTGCACTACCTTCAGCCTCAAGGATTGCTGCCTGTTTGTCCCCTTCTGACTTTTTAATTTCAGACTGTTTGTAACCTTCTGCCTCCAGGATGGATGCCCTTTTATATCTTTCGGCCTTCATCTGTTTACTCATTGCTTCGACAATGTCTTGAGGAGGTTCAATTTTCTGTATCTCTACACGGACAACCTTACTTCCCCACTTGTCGGTTGCAACATCTAGCACTTCACGAAGCTCTGCATTGATCATCTCACGGGAGGTCAATGTTTCGTCAAGCTCCAAATCACCGATGATATTTCTTAAGTTGGTCTGTGCCAATTTAGTAATTGCCTGATAGAAATTAACTACGTTGTATGTTGCATTGAATGCATCCACAACCTCATAAAAGATTACGCAGTCGACAACAACCACGGTATTGTCTTTTGTAATGACCTCTTGTGGCGGAACGTCAACGACCTGTTCCCTTAAGTCGACCTTAACAATCCTTTCGATGAAAGGTATCAGAATGGCGACACCGCTTTCAACAGTCCGGTTATATTTACCTAATCTTTCCACAACACCTTTTTCATAAGGCCTCAATATTTTAACAGACTTTATACCTATGAAAATCAAAACAATTAAAATTAAAATGTATAATAACATGTTCAAAACCTCTTAATCTATTTTTTTAATAACTAATTTAATACTGTCGATTCCAATTATTTCAACTGTATCCTCTACATCTATTTCCTCATCTGAATAAGCGGACCATTCTTCTCCGCTGACTTTAATGATATAATTCTTATCCTCCAGCTTGCGAATGATTTTACCGTGTTTTCCAATTAATCGTTCTGCAGAAGTTTTTTTGCTTGGTTCGGGAGTTATCCTATCGGCGAATTTCCTTGTGGATAATATCAATATCAAAGATACAATTGCAAAAGCTGCAAACTGGACATAAATGTCATATCCCAAATAGTTTAAAGCGGCTGCAACAATCGAACCTACTCCAAACCATATCAAAAAGAAAGTACCGGTCATTAATTCCAGTATAACGAATATTACTGCTATAAATATCCATATTAAAATATCCATTTGAACCACTCTTAATTTGTGTAAATAATACTTGTTTTTAAAAGTATTTAAATTTAAATATTTTTTTACGGAATATAGTTTTAAAACCTAAAAAGAAATAATGAGTCTATTTTAGTTAATTTCAAGGATTATTGGATTCAAGGAATCAAAATCAATGAAGTTAACATTTTTACCATATGTTTCAAGAATGGCTTTTACTTCTGCAGTTTTTTCCTCTTCTTTTAATCGTTTTGATCTTTTATGGACAAAAGCCATCATTGTTTTGTGTTTTAAGTTAAGCTGAGAATAATCTATTCCTCCCCTTAAGAAATGGATGCTGGCCTGATTATAAATATCCTCTGACAGCTGCCTTTTTATTCCTTCTCTAATATTATTTATATTCTCTTCATCAGTTGGATCCGCCAATCCTACTGTCGCAATGATGATTTTCTTATTAGATGGATTAGATATTTTATTCAATGTTTTTTTCATTCCTAAGACACTGCCTGCATATAATGCACCAATATATATTATTGTCCCATATTGATTAATATCTTCAATATTAACATATTCTTCTGCTTTGATGCCCGTCTTTTTAGATAACTCCTGTGCATATTGTTTTGTTGTTCCATATTGTGAACCGTATATTATTATTTTCATGATTTTGTCTCCAGTGAAGTTAAGTCAACTCTTTTTTATGCATATGATGGATGCCAATGTGTCCTATTCCCAATATCAATGCAGATATTACAAGAAAAACATTTTTTGCATATATTCCCAAAAGCAGAAATGCTAAAACAGGCAATGTTGCTCCCGGAAGTGGAATTCCTAAAAAATTCTTATACATATCTTCCATAGTATGGTTGCTTTTGAAATATCTAAACCAGTATATCTCATATATAATCATCAAAATAAAAGCAATAGCCAATATTAAAGACCAGCTGAATTTAATGGCTGTAAATAACGCTAAACAAGTAACTAAAACTTCTCCAATTCTCTCTAAAAAAAGTAATGTTTTATTCTCCCTTTCGCAGAATTTTTCATAATCCTTAGGTTTAAATTTAGTCCAAATGATATTAGGGACAAACAACATTAGCAAAAACAGCAATCCTACAAATGAAAATCCGAAATTCATGTTATCTAGGAATATTTATCTTTGATTTGGTTCATTAATCTTAGTTTTTCAAAGGCAACATCTTCAGGAGCCCTTCTCAAGCCGCAATCAGGATCCAAAAGCAAATTATCTTTACCTACAATTTCAATAGCTTTCTTTACCAGCTCTTCAACATCATCTACATCATCAACTACATTGACGGATGAATCAACGCAACCGAATCCTACCTTCTTGTCCTTAAGCAAATAGGCATTTTCTTCCAAAACTCCAAGATTAACATTGTTTCCTGCAAATTCCATGTCCAAAATGTCAATGTCAAATGTGGCCAAATCCTTAAATGCATCATTCAAAAGGCCGCAGACATGCATTCCCAAAGGAACTTCCAGACCGTCCTTGATGATTCCAATGGCTTCACGAGCCACTTTCATGTCAACCATTCCAGTTGATAGGAACGGTTCATCGACCTGAATGTAGACCGGCTCAACTTTCTTTTCTATTGCATCGACTTCATGCTTTAGGGAATGTGCAAGGTCAATGATTGCATCTTCCTTATTTTTATAAAAGGATTGGATTCTTGAAGAGTGAACAATAGTATTCGGACCGGTGATGATTCCCTTTACACCTTTGCCTTGCGGAATTTTACCACCGTAATAATCTTTCATTACCTTTTTGGCATATTGTAAATCCTTAATTGATATTTCCTGAGTTGGATTTCTGATTTTTCCTACAATGAATGTATTTCCATCATCGATTTTCATTCCAGGAATATACTTGGTAAAAATGGAAACCATATCTCCCCTTACCTGGCCATCGGAGATTATGTCCACTCCTGCATCAAGCTGGGCTATCACTGCAGTTCTAATGGCTTCGCTGAAAGGGTCATATGAGCCAAAAGTATTTAACAATTTATCTTTAAAATTAGATGGGGCGCTTTCATGAGCTGGAAAACTACCTACAACAGTTGATTTCATTTTTTATTACCGGTATCCAATTTTCTGATTTTTTCAATTTCTTCTTCATCAATTGGCAATTCAACTACTGAAGTCCCATGGCAAGGTTTGGTGTAAGGTAAAAAGACAGTCCCCTTTTCATGGTCAAATCCTATTGGTATTGGTGGAATTCCAATAACTCTAACACCTAAGACTTCATCTCCAGGCTTTATGTAGACAATATCATCAGCTTTAAACCTTATAATCATAGCGCAGTCCTTAAAACCTGCTCTTGCTGCATGAATCTCATAATTATCAGATTGTTGAAGGTAAGTATCTAAACAGAATGACATTTATTCAAACTCCTTGATTGCTTTGTCGAATTTAACTTTGATTGGTGAAGGATTATGGAAAGCTCTTACCGCAACAATTTTGGCATTGCTTCCGCTTTCTTCAATCATGCTGACAAATTCAGCCACTTCATCAGCATCTCTTGAAAATACAAGCGCCAATGATTTGGTTTGCAGAATCTGGTCAAATGTTACGAAAAATGATGCTGCCGCATCCTTGTGGACAAAACCGACTAACAGGTCATAATCCCCTTCGTTAATGTCACCCAAACATCTTTCCAAATCCAATAGATTTAGATTGTAAAATCCTTCCGGATCAGATATTCTAACTAATTTAGATGCTGCAGGATTTGCTGCTATTGTAACATCATATCCCATTTTTGTTAATTTATTAAAAACATAAACCGCCATCGGAGTTTGAGATGGAGTTTCTGGACATCCCAGTAATACTAAAGCTTTCATACGACTCCCCTAAGATCTTGATTTCAATGTAACCACATTGGCTAAAATCAATGTGCCTACAAATATGAACGTTAATAATGCCATACCATTGATGGACCTGTTAAATATAAACATACCGATTAATGCCTGTGCACAGAAAGATGCCAAAGCACCAGTTAACAGTACTTCTCTTCCCAAGTACTTCTTATTGTTTTTCTCTCTTTTTTCTCTGTACATATTCAATACTTTAAATCCGATGATGATTGTTCCGAGCACAAATACCATCAATCCGATTAAACCTAGAATTCCAAAGTCAAAACCATATCCGAAGATTCCAGGAAGCATATAATCGATTGTATCCTTTTGGTTAACCAATACACCTACAAACATTGGGAACGGAAGTCCGAAGAACAAAATCAACTGCATCGGCAACGTAATATAACCTTCAGCAAAGGCCGTTCCTTCAGCTCCCCAATATGAAGCATTTGCATTGTGTCCAATTAATTGAATGTTATTTAATACAGTTTTAATACTTGATAATGAATATTGCTCAATCCTACCTAACCTCAACATTGGAGAGAAGATTGTCATTCCGGATACACGGGCAATAACTTCCAAAAGGACAAATCCTATTCCTGCCGCACCTATCAACATTAGTGCTCTTCTTAATGTAATTACAGACTTTTCCCTAAATGATTTGGAAATAATCAGGTAACCTAAGAAAAGTCCTAAAATCCATAACAACAGGAAAGACCTGTGCATCAATCCTCCAAATACGGTAATACCTGCGAGGAAAATTATTACAAATCTCCTGAGCGGCCGAATATCCACTCCCGATTCCTTCATCACCTTCAGAGAAGCCAGGGCAGTTACAGCACCTAGAAGTGCAATCGGCCCGAATGGGTGAGTGAATTCAGCTTGACTTGAAGATATTACGAGAAGTGCGATATCCGCTCCGAAAAGAAGTGTGAAACCTCCCATTAAGAACAAGGATAAGAAAGTTACTACACTAAGAGACAGCGGAATCAAGTTCAAAGCAAACACTAATGTAACAAATAGCATTAACCCAACTTCGACAATCAATTGTAAATGATTTTGAGCAATTAACAACATATTATAATCACAATTATCTTTTATTTCAAAAATTTAAAAATGGACTGACCGGGATTTGAACCCGGGGCCTCCGCCATGCCAAGGCGACGATCTACCATCTGAGCTACCAGCCCAAAAAAATTAAAATTAAAATTAAATGTTATATTTAATATTTAAAATTATTACTATATAACTATTTTCCATTTTTGGCCAAATCATATAAATTATCAATGATAATCTGGAACAGGTCATCAGTTTTGATTTCAATCTTTTCATGAGGATGTACGATGAATTCCAATGCCTTATGGATTACCTCATCAGTATCATTGGACCGGAACATCAAACCTTTATCGACATAATACTGGTCTACAGATAATGTTTCGCCAGGATAACAGGAAATTACCGGAGTCTGCAATATTGCAGCTTCTCTGTTCATTGTTCCTCCAGCACCAATCACCAAATCACATTTTTTAATTATACTTGATGTATCGACCGGCGGCTTTAGGATTGAAACGTTTTCAATGCCTTCAAAGATTTCTGACTGTTCCTTGAATCTTGGAAGAACCAAAATGTTTGCTACATTTTTTAGCTCATCAACGATTGGAGACAAGACTGACTTTCTGCAATCCACATCCAAATATGATGCAAGGGAAGGTTCAGGCCTCATCAAAATGGTCTTTTTATGCTTTAACTCAAGATTCAAATCATTGAATATATTATCATTGTATACAAAGCTTTTGAAATGCATTAATTCAGAGGTTCCGTCATATGGAATGATAGTATTTGGATCCGCTCCAAATTTCATCAGCTGCCAGAAGTCAATGCTTGTAGGAGCAATAATCCTATCACATAATGGAAGAGTTAATTTATTGGCCGCTAGAGCCTTTTCATTATCTAAAACGTATAAACTTGGAATTCCTAAACCGAAACTGATTCTTGGAAGTTCAATAGAATGCTTGCTAAGGGCAACATCCACCTTTTCATCATGTATAACATCAACAAGATTATAAACTCTTGAAGTTGATTCCCTTAACTTATCATAAAGACTTACACCATGCTTTCCAACGGATATGAAGTCAATATCATACATTTCCAACAGCTTATGGATATCTCCAAATTGCCTTGCTGTGACAATTACATCCTCACCTTCAGCTTCCAGATATTTAATTACATCCTTAAAGAACCTTACATGAGGTGCATTTGAAATATCTATCCATACTTTCATGAAACCACCAAACTAAAACTGTTTAATTATTTTTAGCTTCTTCAATAGCTGCGATAATCTCATCTAAGCCGCAGCCTTCTTTCAAACTAGACTTGATTACTTTAACATTTGGATTCAATTTTTGAGCGTCTGCCACCATCTTATCAGCATCCGCTCCAACTGCATCTGCTAGGTCAACCTTGTTAATGACAACAACATCTGAAGTTTGGAAAATGATTGGGTGTTTTTCTACAGTATCATCACCTTCGGTAACACTTACTACAACGATTCTTAAATGTGAACCCAATTCAAAGTCAACAGGACAAATCAGGTTACCTACATTTTCAATGATGACAACATCCAAATCATCCAATGGCAAATCTTCAAGTCCGTGACCCACTAAATGTGCATCCAAGTGACATTCCTTACCAGTATTCAATCCCACAACAGGAACATTATGCTTTTCGATACGTCCTGCGTCGAATTTGGAGATTACATCACCTGCTAAAACACCAATTTTGTAATCGGTATTGTCAATAATTTCTTCAATCAAAGTTGTTTTACCGGAACCGATAGCACCGACAAAATCAACACAGAATATTCCATTATCTTCCAATTTGTGTAAATTTTTATGGGCTAATTTTTTATTTGCATCCATAATGTTCTTTTCCACTTCTACGTCTGCAATCATGTGCATTTTATCTCCTCCATTAATTTAAGAATCATCAGGTTTTTCAATAACAATATTTTTAACAACAATATCTTTTCCATTTAAAGTTTCTACGCTAAGGCTTTCGCACTTAGGACATTTGACCATAGGAGCATAATGATCTTTGTCATCTAAAATAGCTTCTCCTTTAAAATCACAATCATAACATTGAATTTCAGCAGGAATCTCTTCAAATTTTATTTCTGCATCTTCCATAATAGTATTTTCCACTAAAACACCTAAAATGAACTGTAATTGTTCAGGGTTTATCATAGCCAATCTACCGACTTCGACAGTAACCTCATTTACCTCAGTTGCATTATTTGCCTCAGCAGTGTCTAAAACTGCATTAATAATACCCTGAGCCATAGATAATTCATGCATTTTACTACTCCTATCAATTAAATATTAACATTATAAATATTGTTTTATTAATTTATAAAAGTATTTACTATTTAAATGATATTAAAGTATTACTTAAAAAATTTAAAAAAAAGAAATTGGTTAAAAAAATAACCAATGAAATTTATAAATCAGTAGGATCTGCATCAAAAACGTTTATTTCAAGTTCTGCTGAAAGCAATCCATCAATGTTAGCGCCGAAATTAAGGAAATGTTCAGTTTGTAAATGTTTTCCTAAAATTTCTTTGGATTCCCATTGTTCGACAAACATCAATGAGCCGTCACCAGTATTTTCAAATAAGTTGTAATCTACATTTCCATCTTCTAATTTAGATTTAGTAATTAAATCTTGTGCAAAATCAATAACTTTTTCTTTTGCAGTTTCGTCGTTTGGAATAGCTTTTGCTAAAACAATTATCATATTTCCACCTATATTTAACTTATAAAAAATGAAAGATAGATAAAATAGATACCTGAAAATATTGAAAGATTTATATATTGAGCGTGCCATGAAAGATAATCTATTCTATCTAAATTTCATCTAAACATCTTTAAAATTTAATTCCAGTAATTCTTAAACCACCGTAATGGGATTTGTATTTAATGTTTAAACCGATTAACAATGGGGTGATTTTTTCAATGATTCTTGCCTTTTCAAGGATTCCACAATCAATTGTTTTAATTCCTGGAATTTTATTAATTATCTCTGCTGCGATTTCTTTTGCTTCTTTGTCATCACCTGCAATCAAGCAGTCACAGTCTATTTCTTCTGGAATGTTTGAGAGGTGTGAGTTTGAAATGTTACAGAATGCACAGATGACTTTTGCACCGGTTCCTTCTAGAATTGAGGCGGTTCTTTCTGCAGCAGATCCTTCCATAAGGTCAATGAATCTGAATGGTTTTCCACCGATTGCTGTTTCTAATGGTACAGTTGCGTCCATGACAATTTTATCAGTACAGAATTCTTTGATTCCTTCTACTGTTGGTTTTTGAGCAGCTAAAGGAACTGTGAGGATTAATACCTCTCCTGCTTTTGCAGCGTCTTCGTTTGCCATTCCAACCATGTTTAAGTCATAGTCTGCTAAGTCTTCTTTTGCTTTTGCAACTACGTCTAATGCTTTTTCTTCTTTTCTGGAACCTACAATTACTTCAACACCAGCAATA
>NZ_JAZNAN010000048.1:0-6277 GCF_045586545.1 Methanobrevibacter sp. | reverse complement strand
AACCATGTTTAAGTCATAGTCTGCTAAGTCTTCTTTTGCTTTTGCAACTACGTCTAATGCTTTTTCTTCTTTTCTGGAACCTACAATTACTTCAACACCAGCAATAGCTAATCTTTCAGCAATTCCAAGTCCTTGAGGTCCTGTTCCACCGATTACACTTACAATCATTTTATCACCTATTTTTTATCATATAGCAGCCCACCAACGAATATCAAATATTCCGGCAGTTTACCATCATGAGCGTAAAGAATTTTAAAGCCAAATATATCCTCTATAGCCCTGTCTACTTCCCCGCCTAAGGATTCTATTGAATATCTCATTTTGACTGGCATCTTACATGGCATGTCAAATTCCCTGGTACATCTTATGCACATATTACATTTACCCAAATATAACCCTAGAGAATCTTCGTTTTCCAGCATGTAAATTTCATTCATCAATTTGACTTTAAGCCTTTCAAAACGTTTCAGGACAAAGTTTAATTCATCCTGAGAAAAAGTATGCTCCAACTCTTCAGCGGAAAAATCTATTTTAAAAGCAATTATCTTAAGTTTATTGAATGAATTCCATATTTCATCAACGTCAAAATCAAATGGAGGGTAATTCCAGTTATATCCCAGCATTTCCTGCTCTTCTATGCATAATTTAGAGATTTTTTCAAAATCCACATACTCATCATAAAACTGTTTGACATCAACATCGGCTGTGAGTTTTTTAATCTCTGACATAATTAATAATATAAAAAAATAACATTATAAAACTTTCTAAAAAATTAATCCACAAACTTGATGATAATCTTAATTTTTATAATAATTAATCAATGATTTTCTAAATTTATTAAAAAATGTTTAATGAAAATTAAAAAAGCAAAATAACCGTGTTTTTTACATTGAAAAAATATAGCATAAAATATTAAAAAATGAAAAATTTTTTAAACATAATAATCTGTCAGAGAATATGGAGAATTTCGATAAATTATTAAACAAAATTCCTTCTATTTAAAATAGCTCTCGTGTTTTTTAAGATAATAGTTAACGTAAATAAATCCGATGATTGAACCAATACTCATACCACATACGATTCCCATATAAATGCCTATGTCGGCCATATTAAATACAAATGCAAACAGGCCTGCAAACAGAACTTCCAATATAAATGTTCTAAGCACAGTTAGAATCAGAGACATTGTTCCCTTTCCCATGGACTGGAAAATGTTACCTGCCAGAATACCGAACGGCATGAACAGTATAAAGAAACATAAAATGCGTAATGCCTCAACAACCCTTGCAGACAAAACTGCACTGCTTGCAGAATATGAAAAGATAAATGATAGCGGTTCTGCAAATATGAAGAAAAATGAACAGATAATCACTGATGAAATCAAACCGAGCTTAACGCCATAATTCAGAGCTGTTTTCAGGTTATCCAGATTACGGGCTCCATAGGCCGCTCCGCCAACGGTCAGTGCCGCAACCCCTATACCTATTAAAGGGGATATTCCAATTGAAATCAGTCTCCATGTTGCAGTATAAGCCGCCACAGCTATTGTTCCGGACAGTAATGTTAACCAGTAGTTCATTAAAATTGAAACAAAGGAAAGAATGAACTGCTCCAGACTTGCAGGAATTCCAACAACCAGAATCTCTTTATAAATTGACAAATCCCTTTTGTATTCGCTTAACCTGATTTCCAAAAAGCTGTCCTTTAAATAAAACATCCAATAAAGCATAGGAAGCATTGCAAGTGTTGCGGCAAGAACGGTAGCAACAGCGGCTCCTGTAATTCCCCAACCTATAACATATATAAAAATCGGATCCAGAATCATGTTGATTATTGCAGTGAGCATCAAAGGATAGGAAGCCCTCTCGATTTCCCCTTGGGATCTGAAGATTGCTGCCAGCATTGCGGGAATGAACAATGAGAAAACACTTCCCAGGACTATATATCCATACGCTAAGGCATAGTCGATTACCTCACCAGCACCCATCTTTAAAAGCAAAGGCTTTAGAATAACCAAAATCAGAACTGTGGAAATGGCAGTTACGATAAAGCACAGCATGATTGAATGTATTGCACTGTTTCCGGCATCATGATACTTTTCAGCGCCGATGCATCTTGCTATCAGACTGTTTGAACCTGCACCCAAACCGTTTGCAACACCTACAAATGCAAAAAACAATGGTGTTACAAAACCGACAGCAGCAAGAGGCCCAGGACCTAATCCTGCAACCCAGATACCATCTATAATATTGTTGAGAGTCATGAATAAGTTGCTGATAATTATAGGTAATGCCAACTTATTTATTGCTTTTTTAGGATGGTTTACAATTAAATCAATTTCTTCTGTCTTGTTTTGGGCCATCAGCTCACCTTACGATATATTGACCTGGATTTATGAAGTCATCTAAAAATTCCACACTACTAATTTCATCAACATCAATAAATTCATAAGTTTCAATGATGTTTTTTTTAAGGTTTTTTCCAACCTTAATCAATCCTATATGTTCTTTAGTAAAGATATGCTCAATTAAATTCCTAGCATTATTAAATTCCCTTTTTTGGGTATGAACCAAAAAGTCCCCCTGAATATAGCAGCTTTCACGGCCATATTTGCCAACGAAATTTTCACAGGCCTGATTGATGAAAACCTTTGGCCCGACATTTACTTTAACGTCATTCAAGGTTGATGAGGCCATTTCAAGCAGGATAACACAATTCAATATCTCATCACTCCAATAATCCGCCTTGAAAACATTGAACTCCTCGCTATTCAGTTTGCGCTCAAGAGCTTCGGTAGTCTTTCTAAGCTGAGGATGGAGAGTGTCAAGCGGAATGTCTGGAATATTGAATTTTATAGCTATAAAATCGCTGTTTCGTGATTTTAATTTTTTTAACACATCATCTTTAGTTAAGTTTCTTTTTAACGGATAAAAATAATCTTTCTTATTGTCTGAGAATATATAATTGCGAGCGGATTGAATGAATTCAGCCAATTTATCTAATCTTAGAGCGGCACCTACATTACGATTCATGTCAGTCGGGTCGATGACAATTAAGGGGTCTTTAAACTGATTTGAAGTACCGTAGTTTTCCAAATCAATGGAGTGTCCGAATTTCCAGTTGATTGCAGCTTTTAAAGTCTCTTCAAAAGAACCATAATAAATGATAAGTAATTCGCATAAATAACCTGCAAAACCGCCAACCTTAAATTCAGAACCGTATGTTCCGGTCATTGCCATGAAACGTTTTAGAAGCAGTACCTCATCTTCCTGATTTTCAGAGAGATGATTTTTAACGTAATGAGTATGGAGAATTGTTCTGTCCACAGCTGATTTAAGCTCGCTTCCATCTTTAATTGCATAGCATGGAACAATGTCCACTTCACAACCTTGAATGTGAGTGGTTACATAGGGATGTGATGCAAAATGATGTTCAGGTTCACTTTCAAATTCATCACAACATTTATGGGCCAATTCAAGGCCGGTTTCCTTTAGATATTGCTTATCGGTATCCAGTGGAAAAGCAATGAAAATGTCAATGTCTGATTTGCCTTTCAAAGCTGTGTTTTTGGCAACTGAACCTACTATAGATACCTTTGCGTCAATGGCTTCGCTGTCACAGGCATTCTGCAAATAGTCCACCAGTTCAGATGAAAGATTATCAATGTAATTTTTTTCATCAGCGGTTGGCTTGATATCTTTTAAAATAGGTTCATAATCCATATAATCACAATTCAAATACTGTTAAATCTTCATATATCGGTCCTGATGGGGTTAAAGTTGACTTTTTAAGGGAAATTTTTTCAACTTTCATCTCACCGATATCCACATCATCATATTCCTCGATGACTGACCTGACCTTATCCTTGTTTTTAGCTGACTTCATACGTCCAATTGTCAGATGTGTTGAGAACTTCTTGTCCTTGTCAAAGCCCAACTTGGTAAATTCCTTATCTAATTTGTCATGCAAATCTCTAATGATTGAATCCTCATCAATTCCAACCCAAATGACCTTTATATGATTTTTGTTTGGAAAGGCTCCGCAGCCTTTAATCCTTATATCAAAAGGTTCGAAATCGGATACTACTTGAGCAATCTTTTCTTCCAATAATGCTAAACCGTTGGTATCGATATCTCCAAAGAACTTTAAAGTCAAGTGAAGGTTAGCTAACTCCACATATTTAATTCTGGTGTCTATTCCTTTAAATTCCTTGATTATCCTATTGATTTTTGGCTTTAAATCATCATCCAAATCTATTGCCAAAAATGCGCGTACTTGGGACATTTCATGACCTCACTGTTCAATGATAGTTTCATCGATAGCTATTCCGAAGTGACGTGCATTGGATTCAATGTATACTTTAACCTTATCTCCAGCTTTTACATCTGCTACGGACAATGGCTCGTTATTTTCATCCACAATTCTGATTGTCTCTGCGTTTTGAAGTAAAGTTCTGATAACCTGACCTTCATATTCAGCTTCAATCAAAATCAATGGGCGTCTTTCGATTTTGCTTCTTCCGACATATGCTGTTCTGGTTTCCCCTTCAGTATTCACAATCAGCACTTCATCTCCGGCAACAAGTTCAGAGAGGTATCTTGTTTTGTTTCCAGGCACCATTACATATGCCTGAACAGGTCCTGCATTGACTCTGAACGGACGGGATGCAACATATTCGCTTTCCAAAGATTCGGAGTGCACCAGAAACATGGATTTTGAATATGAACCGATTAGCATTCCTTCGCCAGGCTTCATCATGTCAGTTGTATCGACACATACCCTGTCTCCTGATCCCAATGGTTTTACATTGGTTACGGTAGCAATTTTCAATTCGTATTTGGTTTGTGACGCTTCAACAACTTCCTGTGCTATTTTTTTGGTGGTATTGAAATCATTTGCTTCAAAGATTACTCCATCGGTTCCATGCTCCAATGTTTCAAGGGCGACTTTTGCACCTTCCAAATCACGCACTGCAGCTATGATTTCAACATCTTCCTTTTGCAGGTCCGCTATAATGTTTTCAAGCGGAATGATTGTCCAGTCAGTTCCAACAAGAATAATGTAATCAACGATTGAACCTAACTTTACTGCCAGCTGTTCATGAGCCTTATCGGTGATTACTATATATGCACATACGGTTTTTCCTTCGCTTTTTGCTTTTTTAGCACTTGCAATGTCAACTGAATCGGTAAAGTCGTCTTTCAAATCTAAAAATCCGTCTCCTTCACCGTTTATGCCTATTAAATAGATATCTGCATCGTCAGTGTTTGCAATAATCTTTACATTGCCAAGTTTCCTGATTTGTTCAATATCATCCAAATCAAGGACATGGTCAATTCCTGATTCCAGAGCTGTGGTAATCATTTCCTTTTTGTCATCCCAGACTTCATCAGGTGTGCTAATCCAAGCAAATTTATTTTGCATCTAACCACCTATTCTAAGAACTTTAAAGCTTCATCTACTTCAGCATCATGATGGACGATTTCTGAAATTGCACGGGTGATTTTTCCAGGATTTTCAGCTTGGAACAAATTACGTCCGAATGCAACACCGGCTCCACCAACTTCAAGGGAATCCTTAACCATCTGTAACAATTCTTCATCGGTGTCGATTTTAGGGCCGCCTGCAATAACTACAGGTACGATTGCTCCTTCAACAACTTCCTTGAAAGAATCAGGGTCACCAGTATAATTGGTTTTAACAATATCTACACCAAGTTCAGACCCTACACGTGCAGCATGCTTTACGAATTCCACATCGTGTTCGTTTTCCACTTTCTGTCCACGTGGGTACATCATTGCAAGAAGAGGCATGCCCCAGTAGTCACAGGTTTCAGCGATGTCACCCAATTCCTGCAACATCTGGCTTTCAGTTTCTGAACCTAAGTTTACATGAATTGAAACTGCATCCGCACCAAGCTGGATAGCTTTTTCAACGCTTGTAACGGTTACCTTGTTGTTTGGGTCTGGTGCAAGGGAAGTACTTGCTGACAAGTGAACGATAAGTCCGATATCCTTACCGTAACCACGGTGGCCTTGTTTTACAATACCTTTGTGCATTAAAATTGCATCTGCTCCGCCTTGGGAGATTTCATCAACAGTTTCATCCATATCGATAATACCTGGAATCGGACCGCTTGATACACCATGATCCATCGGTGCAATAACAGTTCTTCCTGTATTTCTGTTTATGATTCTTTCTAAACGAATCTTTTTACCTATCATTATTTTTACCTCGTTACTTATGAGTTATATTTTTCGTTATAATGGTATATAAA
>NZ_JAZNAN010000047.1:0-22922 GCF_045586545.1 Methanobrevibacter sp. | reverse complement strand
GGATTTAAAGAGATTATCTTTTATTTTCAGTTCAATTTTGCTCTGATTTGATAAAGTTTAATTTATGGTTCTGAATTGGAATAGTTCATTAATCTTGTCATAATAATTAAAAAATTATTATGTGTTAGAGTCTTCATTTAAAAGATTTCTATTGATTCGTGAATTATTTTTTAAATTTAGTATTTAATATTATTCTTTTTAAGTCTAAACTAAAAATAAAAAGTTTAATTGCTGGTTAATAGCTTTTTGTTAATTAATAGTAGTTATCATAGTCCTCTAAGGAGATATGAAAATGTTAAAAAATATTCGAAATATGGCTATTAGCAAACAGCTCCTAATTTCATTAATCTTCGCTACATTAATGTTTTCGGCATTTGGCATGAATATGGATCATGCATATGCCAGCGATTTAAATGAAAGCGTTGATGAATTAGGAGTGGAATTAGATATTGGAGATAAGCTGGAAAATTCTCAAGACAATGAAATACTCGAAGAGACCTATTCGCTGAACGGAGGTGAATTTAGCGACATTCAAGAAATGATTGACAATGCCGCTTCGGGAGATGTTATAAAACTAAAAGGCACATTTGTTTCAACTTCATCAAATGATACAATTAAAATCAATAAGCCTTTGACAATCACTTCAAGTTCAACTGCAACTTTGGATGCAAAGAACTTGTCAAGTATTTTTAGACTTACATCAAGAGCGGCAGGTACGATAATTAGCAATTTGAAATTTAAAAATGGATATAATGAAATGGAAGGTGGAGCAATCAGGATTAATGCAAAATCAGTAACTGTGGAAAATTGCGTTTTTGAAGACAACTACGCAAAACTGTCTGCAGGAGCATTATTTACTTCCTATACTCCATTGGCGGTAGAAAATGTTGTAGTTAGAAATTGTAATTTCACCAATAACGGTGCCGGTGCAGCTGCTGGTGCATTGGGTGTGTTCGGTTACAATTTCCTGATTGAAAATTGTATTTTTGACTCAAATACTGTCAAACAATATCAAAATGCTTATGGTGGAGCAGTGCAAGTTGGATTGGACACTGATATTTCATATGGTGTTTTGAGAAACTGTAAATTTATAAATAACAGAGCTACATCAATTAACGGTACTTCTCATGGAGGTGCAGGTTGCGTTAGGAATGGAACACATTATTACAATTGTATTTTCATCAACAACACCGCAGATCATGGTGGGGCCTTGACTTACCATTCCTCTGGAAGTCTGGAAAACTGTGAATTTTACAACAACTCCGCTAATAAGTATGGTGGAGCAGTATCCATTTCATTGGAGCATGAAACAATGGATTTGAATATCAGCGATTGTATTTTCAATGGAAATGAAGCTCCATTGGGTGGTGCTGTAAGGTTAAGCGGCATGAACATTAAAATTGAAGATTCAAATTTCACAGACAATTTCGCTTCAGAATATGGTGGTGCAGTAAATATAGATGCATTTGATGTTAATGTTGAGAATTCTAACTTTAACAATAATGTTGCAAATATTGATGGCGGTGCTGTATTTATCAATGGAAAAAATACTCTTATCAAACATTCTTCATTTATAGGTAATGATGCAATGCCTGATGCGGATAAACTTGATGACGGTTTGGGAGGAGCAATATATGTAAACAGTACTCAGGCAGTAATCGAAAACAATGTATTCAGATTCAATACCGCAAGAAACGGCAGTGCTGTTTATTATGATAAATCTGGTGAAAAATTGAAATTGACAGACAATATAATGCAGGAAAATCAGGCATGGGTATATCTGTTGCCTGTTTCAGCTCATGACATTTATTATGGCGAATCCGAACAGATAAAATCTATTATTTATGGAGGAAACAATATTGCAAGATACAACGACTTGAGTGTTTCTAATGCAGTATACAACGCTGCTTCAAATCAGAATATCAATATTAATGGAGAAACTCCGGTTTCCGGAGCAACAATGAATGGACACTTATATCAGGATGACCGTGAATATAATATGGATATCTTATTAACTGTAACTCATGAAGATGGAAGTGTTGTATATAACAAAACTTTGAAATCATCTTATTTGGGTGAGGTGTCTGATGTGTTAAATGATTTAAAACCGGGCAAGTATTACGTTAAATCAACACACTTTGAAGATACCTATTATAAGGCAATAGTTAATACAACCTCTTTTAGAGTTATCCCATTAGTTGACAATAAGATTTTAAAAAGTGCAAGTGATGCTGAGGAATTCAATTATGATGATTATGTCTTATGGACATTGGAGATTACCAATAACGGTCCAAATAATGCTACTGATGTCGTAGTAAGAGACCTATTGCCTCAAGGTCTTGAATATGTAAATGACACTAGTGGTGGCAAATATAATCGTGCAACCGGCGTATTGACAATCGGCAATTTGGCTGTAGGTAAAACAATCACTGTAAAAATTCTCACTAAAATCAAAAAAACAGGTGAGATAAACAACAAGGCAAATGTAACTGCAAAAGAGCACGATACCAATCTGACCAATAATAAGGATGACACAACCATTGTGGTTAATCCCGCTTGTGATTTGGAAGTTAAAAAGTCAGTAAACAACTCAAATCCAAATTATGGGGATTTGGTTGATTGGACAATAGTTGTTAAAAACAATGGACCTGATAAAGCGACTAGTATTAAAGTAGCGGATATCCTTCCGGATTCTTTGATTTATAATGGATCTTCCAGTAATTATAATCTTAATTCCGGGAGCTGGAGTATTGGAACTTTGAATGTAGGAAGTTCAGCTACATTCCATATCATCACTAAAGTCAATGCTACTGGCTTAATTGAAAACAACGTTTCAGTTTCAGCAAAAGAGCATGATAGGGACATGTCCAATAATTTCGATAAGGAAGACATTAATGTAAAACCTGCATGCGATTTGGCCATTGTTAAAAGAGCAAATGTTTCCTCTGCCAATTTCGGAGATTTGGTCAAATGGACATTAACAGTCACTAACAACGGTCCAGATAATGCTACCGGCGTTAATGTGGTTGATACATTACCTAAAGGATTTGTCTATGTGAAATCAATTTTGCAGAGAGGAAGCTACTCTAACGGCAAAATCACTATAGGCAATTTTGCTGTCGGCGAAAGATTGACTTTCGACATTATCACTAGAGTCAATGCCACAGGCACATTTACAAATGTAGCTAATGTCACAGGCAGGGAATATGATTATGATTTGTCTAACAATAAGGACACAAAATCCATTTTAATTCATCCTGCAGCAGATTTGCAAGTGACAAAAGTTGTAAATGATACAAAACCGAAATATGGAAAATTAATCACTTGGACAATAACCGTTAAAAACAATGGTCCAAATAAAGCAACAAACGTTAAAGTCACAGATTTGCTTCCTAAATCCGTAATCTGGCAAAACGATGATGGCAGAGGCAAATATGATCATGAGTCTGGTCAGTGGAACATCGGTGAATTGGCTAAAGGAGCTTCAGCCAGTTTAAATATTGTTTGTAAAGTTAACAAAACCGGCTTAACTATCAACAACGTCAATGTCACCGGCAAGGAATATGATTACGACTTGACTAACAATATTGATAATGAAACAATAAACGTGGCTCCTGCTGCGGATTTGGTTGTTAAAAAAGTCGTTAACAACACTAAACCAAACTATTTGGATTTAGTTAAATGGACAGTCACTATCTCAAATAATGGTCCTGATAATGACCATGCTGTTCATGTTGATGAGATTTTACCGAATGGGTTAATTCTAATCAACCACACTGCAAGTAAAGGCACTTATGACAATGGGGTATGGACAATGTCTGGTTTAAATAAAGGTGAAGTTCAGAATTTGATATTGATTTGCAAAGTCAATAAAACTGGCAAAATCATTAATCTGGTTGAGATTCACGGTGATGAATATGATCCGAACCTGTCAAATAATGATAATAATGCATCAATCAATGTCCCTCCATCTGTAGACTTGGAATTAATCAAAGAGATTAATAATACAAATCCTCATTATGATGAGAAGATTATGTGGACAATCATTATCAAAAACAATGGTCCGGATAATGCTACCGGTGTAGTGGTTGATGATGTCTTATCCTCAAGATTAGAATTTGTAGGCTATGAATCTAGCAGAGGAACATTTTCTGCAAATAAATGGAATGTTGGAAGATTAGATGTAGGTTGTGTTGAATATCTTAATATAACTTGCATCGCAAAGGCATTAGGTGAAATATCCAATTATGCAGAAGTCAATTCTAATGAGTATGACTGGAATGAAGCCAACAATTATGATGTTGCAACTGCTGATGTTTATCCTGTTGCTGATTTGGCAATTGAAAAGTTAGTTGATGACTCCAATCCAAATTACGGGGACATAATTGTATGGACTTTGATTGTAACCAATAACGGGCCAAATGATGCCTCCGATGTTGTCGTATTCGATACCTTGCCTGATGGTTTGGATTTCGTCGAATCAAGCAGCGAGGATTATGATGATGGAATTTGGAATATTGGTTACTTGAATGTTGGAGACAGCAAAAGATTGGAAATAACTTGCAGAGTTTCACAAACCGGTAGCTTTACCAATAATGCAAGTGTTTTTGGAACTGAAAAAGATTTAAATCTATCAAATAATTATGCAAATGAATCCATTGATGTTGCTCCGGCAAGTGACATATCAATTACAAAGATTGCTAGCAAATATTACTATTTGATAGGTGAAACTGTAAGATATGCAATTGAAGTTGTAAATAATGGTCCCGATAGGGCTGACAATATTGAAGTAAAAGAAATCATGGATGATTCATTAAGCTTAAAATCATTCAGAGCAAGTGCCGGTGATTTTAACAAGCTTACAAAAACATGGGACATAGATTCACTTGAATATGGCGAATCAGCTTCACTTTTAATCGAAGCTATTGCTACTGAAGAGGGTGTTGCAGATAATGAGGTTAGTGCATCTAGCGATAACTATGATCCTGACTTGTCTAATAATGATGATTTTGCTTCTGTTAAAGTTAGTAAAAATTTCCTAAAAGATTCCAAAACTCCTAAAACCTCTAAAGACCTTGTTGATAATGATGTTCCGAAAAAAGTTGCAGATAAATTCCTTGAAAAGAACGTTTCAGGTAATTCTTTCTTTGTATTGCTTCTTTCATTAATATTTTCAATGATCTTTTTAGGGGGAAACAAATCAAAAAGAAGATAATTTAAAGTAGCATTTTTGCTACTTATTTTTCATTTTTTAAAACGGTTTTTCAAAATTTCATAAGTATTAAAATTATTGATTTTACGATTGATTATTTTTCATGTTGCACTTATTAGTGGCCGAATACTGCTTCGTTTTTTCAATTTAAACAAAACCTTTATATAGAAGTAATGATAAATGTATGTTTAGATATTGATTAAATGATATTTTTTTTTAAAAAATTGTAGAGTGAATCAATATACTTAAACAAACGCTAAGAGGTGTGATTATGTCTGAAGAAGAAATGATTGATGCAAATTCCGATGATTTCGTCGATGAAGAAGATGAAAAATTACCTTTCGCTAAAGCTGAAGTTGTACGTTTAATGAAAGAAAATCTTGATGATGACAAGATGATTAGGGAAAGAGTAAAAGTAGAAATGAACAAGTTTTTAGGTGACGTATTAAAGAATGTATGTAAACAATTAAACGATTATCCATACACTACTATTGAATACGAAATGCTTAAAGAATCCACTTACCCATACACTAACATCGAAAGAATCAATCAAGAAAAAGAAAGAATTTTATTACATTTAGAAGCTATAAAAGCAGATTGTAATGCATTAGCTATGGATGTACAAAAAACTTTAAAATTAAAAGACGTAGTTGAAGAAGATTCATTTGCTAGTTTTTCAGCATCTATTGAAGACGAAGATGAAGAAGAATAATCTTCTTCTTTTTTTATTATTCGATATGGCTGAAACCTGTTTTTAGATTATTCAATTCCTCTTCTGGAATTTCTAATATTTCCGCTTTTTCGCTTACTATTTTACTTTGTCCAAACGGATCAAGAATAATTAATGTAGCGGTTCCATTTCCTTTTTTTAACTCCTGAATTTTTGTAAGGGTGTTTTTTGCATTAATCTGTGATTGATTATCATCAAATAATTTCATTGCCTTTTCAACAGCTTCTTCAAAACGAGTAAGGATTCCTTCAACATTTGTCACATATCCTTCTGATTTTGGACCGGGTTCTACTTTAACGCCAATTTCAGGTATTTCAACGGTAGCGGATTGGGATCTTACTACCCTAACCGAAAGATTATTTTTATTAATTTCAATTACATATTTAGCAGGATCATTTTGCTCTAATGCTATGATGTCCGAATGTTTAAAACCGCATTCGGGACATTGAATAGTGGTTTCTAGAACTTTTCCAAAATGAGGTATTTCAAGTTCTTTCATTATTGATTTGGCTTTGCCTTCAACAGAACATGCAGGGCATTTGATAACCATTTCATTTAATTTTTCGTCATTCATTTAAAACATATCCTCTTTCATCTAATTCTTTTATAATTTTTTCTAGTTTTTCTTGATTTGAAGCACAAATAGTTGTTTTCCTATATTCTGATAGGTTGTATAATTCTGATAGGTATTCTTTTTTATCTTCATTCTCATTAATAGTTTTAATAAATTTATTTGCAGACTCCGAGTCTGAAACACCAATATTCCTAGTTAAAGGTTCTTTAAAGCCTTTAAGGTTATATGTAATTTTTTCAAGGGATCCATTATTTTCATTGATAATTATATCAATAACGTCTTCTAAATCGTCAATTGAATTTATCAAGTTCACAGTTGTGCAGAATTTGTTAATGATGGATAGGATTTTATCCAATGTTTTATCTATTGTTTCAGCATTTATCACATGCACATCATGGGCTTCAGCTTGATTTAGTAGATGGTCATGTATGATTCTATTTTCTTTAAAGAAATCTAGCTGTTTTCCACCCCTATGTATCTGAACTGCCCTTTTAACAAATCTTTCTTTATGGGATTCCTCATCGGAACTCAATATGAAGAAGTAAATATTTGCATATTCTTCAAATTGTTCTGTATTTATTAGTCCAGGAACTAAATGAACTCCTTCTATAATGATGTCATCATAATCGGTAATAGCTCTTTGAATAACTTTTTCTAAAGCAGGAATTACATATGAAGCATGTTCATCAAATCCAGCAGACACCAAATCTTCATAATTTTCGTATCGGGTTTTATTTCTTAGATTTTTATAGGCGTCATATGATGAACTGTGAAGTGCTGGTGCATATTCCTTTCCAATAATTCCTCTAACAACTGCTCTTATAAAATCGCTTTCTATTAAATGTTTGATATTTAATTTTTTAGCCAATTCCGCTGCAATTGTTGATTTACCAATTCCCGATGCACTCCCAATTAATATAACATAAGGTTTTTTCATTAATTTCACCTAATTCCCTACTATTAATTAATTTCTATATCCTTAATTAATTAAATATTTTTCATTAAAACATTTACATTTATTAATATGAAAAATTATATTTAATAGTATAATGTTTTTTTTAAAAGAATTTAAAAAATCTTAAGATAATAAAATTACATGGTTGTTATAAATTATAAGTTATAGGGGTGAAATTTTTGTATTCAGTAAAATCAGTAAAAGAAATTCAGGACTTGAATCCGTTCATTGTTGTCGGTTGTGGAGGTGGAGGAGAAAAATTCTCCAATCTTGACGGTATCGAAGCTGTTGGATTCATTGATGATGATGTTAAAAAACAAGGAAAACAATTCTGCGGTAAAGTAGTATCTGAAAGCTTGGAAAAATGTTTAAAAGTGGCTCCTGATGCCAAATCATTAGTAATAATGTTGCCGATTGGTGCAGAGGGCACAGCATTGAAATATGCGGTTCAAGCTATTGATGCAGGATTGAACGTTATCACTTCATTTAGGTCATTATCAGTTGCTGAAAATTTATCCTTAAAGAAATTTGCTGATTCAAAAAATGTCGTTATTAAAGAAATTGGCCCTAGATTAGATGTTGTAGAAAAAATAGCTGGTGTGGCTCCTGAAAAATCATGCGAAGTTTTACCAAAAATTTCATATAAGCCAAAAGCTCCAGTAATCTTTGTCGGAGGAACTTCTCAAGAGTGTGGTAAAAGAACTACTACTAAAATGCTTGGTTTGGCAAGTTCCGAAAGAGGCATGACCCCTGCAATTATTTCAACTGATGAAATGGGATTAGAAGAACCTACTGATTTTAACTTTAGAGCAGGAAGTTTATCCGCTATGGATGTTCCTGCAGCAGTATTGTCTGCAATCAAATACATTGAAGAAACCAAACAACCAGATATTATTTTCATTGAAGGTCAATCCAGCTTAACTGAAAAAGGAAATCCTCACCCTAGAGGATTGTCAGCAGCAATTTTAATCGGCGCTTCTCCTGATGCAGTAATTGTTGGACACAGGCCTAATCACCCTTACAGAGAACCTAGAGGTATTGAAGAAGAAATCAAAGCTATTGAAGCTGTGGAACCTACAAAAGTTGTTGGATTATCAGTTAACCTTAAGAATGCTTCATTGGATATCTGTCCTGAATACTTTGAATCTACTTATAATTTACCTGCTGAAGACGTTTATAACAATGGGGCATCAAAATTGTTGGATGCCATTCTTGATTATCTAGAGGAGTAATTAAAATGAGTTTCACTGATACTTTGAAAAGAAGTTTGGGCTTTGAAGAAACAGAATCTGGCGGCAATAACGGAAGTGAAGGTTTCAACTTGAATGATTTTATCAATAATTTCAAAAAACCTCAACAAGAAAATCAGCAACAGGCTAACTCCCAGCAACAAAATAAACCAAATCCTAAAACAGCACCCAATCCTACTGTCCAACCGGATCCGGTTTGGGATGATGATGATTTTGTGATTATTCCGGAACAGTCATTTTATGAGATAATTCTTATTAGGCCTAAATCAATCGATGATGTCAATTATGTAGTTGATCAGGTTGTTGGAGAAAGAAATCCGGTCATATTGGATTTATCCTTCTTGCAAAAAGAAAGCCCTGCAAACTATAAGTTGGCGGGAGATAAAATTAAGAAGATGAAAGCAAAACATGGAGTTCAAGCATTATTACTTGCTCGCTCTGATGAAAAATGTTTAATTATTGTCTCTCCTAAGAAAGTTAAAGTTATTAATAAAGGCTAAGTAGATTAATTTCTACTTTTTACTATTTTTTTAAGAATTTTAAGTATTTTACTGATACATAGAGTACTATAAGTATTGCTATTGCTGTTTCTATTGTCAATATTCCATTTAGAAGGATATTTGGACTAACTGTTTTTAAAATGCCTTTTGTTGCAAGAGCGCTTATAACAAATGGAAACGTGAATGCCGCAAAGCTTGGATAGAAATCCAAGTTCCTATATTCTATGAATTTATAAAATGCGAAGATGTAGAAAATGCATGCAATCAGATAAAGGCCAATTAAAAATTCGATTGAAATGCTTGGTGAGGAATTCAGATAGCCTACAATCAATATGCTTATCAATGCGGTAAAAATGCATATCAACGGTTTGTTCATGTCAGGAATTTCACTGCATGTAACATATCTATAAATTACAAGAGGTAATGTTATTGTCATTGCAATGAATCCAATAATGAAGAATATAAAACCGATTTCCTGGACTTCATGTGCCTGGGAGGTGATGGCTGCCATAGTGATTCCAACAAAGACTATCCAGTAGCTCGGATAAACTGTCGAAATATCAAATTCAGATATAATGAAATGATAGGTAAAGTAGATTATTAGCATTATATGCAATGCTATTCCGATTATCCATATGGCATATGCAATACTTGGCATAAATTGCAGAAGATATGTAGATAAAAGCATTAAACTCATGGAAAAAGTACCGGAACTGCTTACAATAACCGGATTTTTAAAGTCATTTTTAATGTCCTGGGGGCAGACAATGACTTTTAGAACTATTAAAATAAGTATCAATACTCCAAATGTTCCAAGTAGGTACCTTAAATATGGATGAATATCCTGCAGGAGATTTCCTAAGGAAAGTAATGCTAACATCAATCCTGCAATTGGAATTGGAGTATTTTTAATAATATTCATTCAAATCAAAATCCGTAAGTTATGATATACCCATTTTCATCAGCAATTACGAAATATCCATCATCATAATTGATTCTATGCCTTCCATCTCCCAAATCTTCACGGGAAACTTCATGTTCATTCGGATTCCAGCCATCTGCAGTTACTTCACTTTCATGGCGTGGTGTGTATCCCTTGTAATCTTCATCGTTTGTAGGTCTGTTATCTTCGATGGGATTTCCTGGAGAAGAAGTGGATGTTGCAACTTCATTAATTTGGATATTTTCGGTAATGCTTGCAGATTTATAATTTTTATTACCATCAAATGTTATATTGGCAATATAATTTCCTCCAGAAAGGTCATTTAGGGCTAAATATCCTTTTCCTTGAGAATCTGTAGTAATTGTATAGGTATTTCCTGAATCGAATTTAATAAGGATTTTTTCATTTGAAATAGGATTGTTTTTTAAATCTGATAATTGAACTATGAGGGTATCTCCCTTATTCAAATTATCGTCGCTTAAAACTTCTATTTTGACATCCTGCTTGTTAAAATCATCTATTAAAAACATTCCGATTCCTATGGATAAAATTAATATGATGACTATTAATAGGATGATTATTATATGATTATTTTCCATATTGATGTTCCTTTTAATTAAATTTTATAAAAATCTTGAGCGTTTTTTCGGGCTACCTTTTCAATTTGGCTATCTTTATATCCTAATCTTTTTAGTTCTCTAATTGTTTTGGGAACTGAAAGGGGATCAGATGGATTATTGCTCATGTCACTATCTAACAGGAAATTGTCAAATCCGTATTTGTCCAAAATAGATATGGCACCTTCAATAGTTAATTTCTGTGGCTGAACAGTTAATCCAATCATATAGCCTTTATCAATTACTTCATCAATAGTATCATGATTAATATGATCAATTACTGCCTGATTTTCATTTAAATGTTGTGGAACTATGTCTAAAATTTCTTTCAATACTTCTGCTTTGTTTTTTCTAGGAGTATGTATGATTACTTTGGAATTTGTTTCATCAGCAATGTCCAACTGTTTTTTGAATATGGCAAATTCATTCTCCGTTAAATCTTCAAGACCAATTTCTCCAATGGCTACAATCTGTCTGTTTTCAATCCATTGGTAGAGGTTTTCATAGATTAATTCGGGATTAATTTCAGTATTTGTGGGATGGATTCCCAATGCAACCTTCAAATCAATTCCACGGTCCTGTGCTCTTTTAGTGTCTAATTCCAAAAGTCTATTCAAATGGTTTAAGAGAATCAGGTCGTTGTCAAGTTTGTATGGATAAAAGCTGCAGGTTATTGCAGTATCTATTCCTGCAAGGTACATGTCTCTAAATTCTTCGCCACTTCTCGCATCAGCATGTATGTGTGTATCAATCATAGTTTCACTTTTAATTTTTTAGTTAATATTAGTATATTTCTTTTAATTTAAAATAATATCTGAATTTATTTTTATTTTTTATATTTTTTGGAAGTGTTATTTTGCACATTTGTTCACTTCAAGAGGTTATATATTCCATAGTAATAAAAATTATAGAATAAGTAATACTACATTGGTGATTAATGTGGAAGAGAATAGAAAAAATTTAAGAAACTATGATTCAGTTTCAGAAGAAATAAAGTATCTGACTAACTCATTGGTCAGATTAAAGATATTGGCTTGCATCTATTTTAAGCCACAAAATATGAAAGCCTTAAATGAGCAAACAGGATTAAGTTATAGTTCAATTTCCAGTAACATGCATGATTTGGAACTTAAAGGCCATGTGTATAGGGAATCTAATAAATATTTCTTATCTAATGCAGGTAAATTAAAAATAGAGAATCTTTTAGAATTCAAAGAAGTGATAACATTATTAAATGAATTCTTTAATATATTGGACCAACATTTAATAGAAATGATTCCAAATCAGTCCATTGCCGAGTTGTACTTACTTGGCAAAGCGAATCTGTTGGAAGCTGATGATGTTGATGTGTATAGGATGTATAATTATATTGAAAGTTCATTAAGCAGTGCTAATGAGGTTAAATGTATTCTGCCATTTTATTATGAGGCTTTCAATAAAAAGTTAAATGCATTGGTTGAAATAGGAAGAAATGTTGAAGCTATGATTCCTTATAGTTTATTAACAACATTTGAAGAAAAGTCTAAGATTAAAGATTTATCAACTTTTAGGGGAAAGCATAATTTCCTGTTGATTTGCACTGATGATGTGATGATTTTAGGGTTGTTTAAGGAAAACGGTTATTTTGATCAAAATAGGCTGTTGACATCAAAAAATCCCGATTCAATCAGATGGGCTGAAAACCTGTTTGAAAATTTCAAAAAATTGAATAAATGAGTTAAAACTCATTTATAATATTTTTCCAGATAGTCAGTTAATTCATCTATTGGAATTCTTTCCTGTGCTTCAGTGTCTCTGTCTCTTACAGTTACTTGATTATCTTCTAAAGTTTCAAAATCAACTGTTATTGCGAGAGGAACACCAATTTCATCTGCTCTAGCATATCTTTTTCCAATAGTTCCGCTTGCATCATATTCAACAGTAAATCCTGCCATTCTGAGATTTTCTGTAAGATCCTGTGCAATTTCACGAGGTCCTTCTTTATTTACAAGAGGGAAAATACCAAGCTGGACTGGTGCTACAGACTTGTCAAATTTGAAGTAGTCTTTTTCTTCTGTTTCAGTAAATGAATGTAATAAAACAGAATATGTAATACGGTCAATACCAAATGAAGGTTCAATTACATGAGGGACTACTTTTTCACCAGTTATTTCTTCTTCAATGTCTTCAAATAAAAGCAATTCTTCAGTTACTTCGTAAGTTTTATCTAATTCAACTGTAAATTTGCCGTCTTTTTCTATTGCAGCTTTTATTTCATCAACATCAGCATCCTCAATAGCCTGTTTTACTTTAGGAGAATCCCCTTTAAATATAGGTCCAAATTTGGATAAGTTTGGTTTAACAATTGTTTTTTGAACTGTTTTAGGTTCATCATATTCCATAAATACGTTCAAATCCTCATTGCTGTATTCGGAGTGAGAGGTCAAGTCGTAATCTCCTCTGTCAGCTATTCCTATGATTTCTACCCAACCATATTTATCGGTTTTAACTTCAACATCCCAGCAGTCAAGTGCATAGTGAGCCATTTCGCCTGCCAAATGTTGTCTAAATCTCAAAACATCTTCAGGAATACCGATTTCTGTTAAAAATTTACGGGCCAAATATAATTGGTAGATTAGCATTTCATTGGCTACAATTCCCTTGTCAAGCGCTTCGCGTGCAGTAATTTCTAAGGGTTCCAGGTTATTTTCCTGAACTTTCTGTGAATTTAATCGTAATACAACATTTTCGATTTGCGCAAATTTCGGATGGGTCTTGTCTTTAGGATTTAAAAAGATTTCAGCTTCTGCTTGTGTGAATTCTCTAAGTCTTATAACTCCTTGTCTTGGTGAAATTTCATTTCTGTATGCTTTTCCAAGTTGAACAGCACCAAATGGAAGTTTTCCTCTGAAAAATCTTTCCAAACGTTTGAATAGAATGAAGATTCCTTGTGCGGTTTCAGGTCTCATATAACCTACTTTATCCCCTTTGGCACCGATGGAAGTTTTAAACATTAGATTATAGTTCCAGATGTTTGATAGTTTTCCTCCACATTCCGGACAGGTAATGTTGTTGTCAATGACAATCTGGTCGAGTTCTTCGTTTTCCAGGCTTTCCACATCTTCTCCAATAACATCCTCAATAATATGGTCTGCCCTAAAGACTTCTCCACAGTTTTCACATTTACACATTGGGTCTGTGAAGTTGTCAACGTGTCCTGATGCTTTAAGGACTTCTTCAGGCATTACGGTAGGACCTTCAATTTCATAAAATCCTTCACCTGAAACGTATTGCTTTCTCCATTTTTGCATAATGTTGTTTTTTAGACTTGCTCCAAGAGGACCATAATCAGTAAAACCGGATACTCCAGAATAGATTTCAAATGATGGCCATAAAAATCCTCTTTTAGCACTAATATTGCTCATTTTATCGTGATTCATAAATATTAACTCCAATCATTTTTTTAATTCATAATCTAATTTAACTCTACTACTTTCAGGGCGAGTTTGACCCATATATTTACTATTCCTATCAGGATGTCCGTAAGGAATCTCAGAAGGGGTTGTCATAGTTTCAAATACTATTTGACATACTCTTTGACCAGGATATAATGCTACTGGCATTGCACCGATATTTGATATTTCTAAAGTAATCTTTCCTTCAAATCCAGGGTCAATGAAACCGGCTGTAACGTGCATGGTTACGCCTAGTCTTCCCATACTGGAACGACCTTCTACTCTTGCAACTAAATCATCTGGCAGTTTAACGTACTCTAATGTAGTTGCTAGAGCAAATTCATTAGGGTGTATGATAAATGCGTCACCTTCTTCAACAATGCTTGATTCCATGTAAGATGCAACGTCTTCTTCATCTTTCGGATCAATATATGGTTTTCTAATTACTTTAAATACTTTAAATTCATCTCCTAATCTCAAATCAACAGAAGATGGTTGTATCTGTTTTTCATCTTGAAGGGGATTAATACCAATTTTCCCCTCTTTTAAATATTCTTTTATAGTTTTATCGCTTAAAATCGCCATTTTTTCACACAAGTAAGTTTATAAATATTATAATTCTTTGATTTCAATTAAATCTTCCATACGATTGACTACATCGTCAATAGTTTTTTCAGCGTAGTCAATTGTAATTGCATCAAATTTACAGGCATTAACGCAAAGACCGCAGCCTTTACATTTATCAGCATCAATAGTAATCTTATCATTTTCAAGTTTGATAACATTAAACATGCAAACTTCATCTAAACATTTTTTGCATAATCTGCAGTTCTCTTCATGAACTTTCACTTCAACCCCTTCGAGTTTTTCCAATTTGCCGCTTATATCCTCATCCAAATTAGGATAAACTTTCCACAAGCAACAGCATGGACAGCAATGACAAATTGTCAATAGTCCTTTTCCAGGCCTTATATTCATCCAAACGGTATCGATTTTATTTCTCCCAATGATGTGGCTCAAACCGGCTTCATCAGCCTTATCAACCTGGGCCAGTGCTTCTTCAACTGTAGCTATTTTTCCGATATGGGAAGGGATTTTTCTAGCAGTTGGACCTAAAAAAATACATCCAAGATCCTGAGGATAATCCTTACAGTTATTTGATGTTCTGCAAAGACAGGAATTCATGATAACGATATCCTCGCTACGTTTAATTACTTCTTTAATAATAACAGTTGGTAAAAACTCAGAACCTTCAGATTCGATTTTTTTATTAATGTTGATTGTATTTGGAACAACAATTATTTCATCATCTTCAAAAAAGAGCTTATCAACTATTTTTTTATAAACTTCGGATTTTTTTGTAATCTCCGCTATCCAAAATCTCCAATTGAAAATATATTTTAAAGTAAATATACTTAAATCAACAAATCTCGGTCTTCTCATTGTTCACCAATCTTATTTTTTAATCGTCTTAATATACCTTTAAAGGTATGTGCTTCTCTACTAGTTATAAATGCTCTGGAAATAATGTTATTGAAAGTTTTAAGTCCGTTCCTTTTTTTGTGTTCAGGAATATCCAAGCTTCCAATTAACTCTTTCATGTCTTTTAACAAATATTCTTTTTCTAGCTCTGTGCTTTCATCAAGCCCTTGAACACCAAAGTCATGTTTGTTTTTAAACAATTCATAGAATATTATTGCAGCAGCATGGGATATGTTCATGATTGGATAAGTTGGATCTGTTGGAATCGAAACGCAAATATCGCAATCTTCAACTTCTTTATTTGTCAACCCATTGCCTTCTCTTCCAAATAAAATAGCAATTTTATTTGAAACGTTCATTGATTTACCAAGCTCTTCCGGCCTAAGGGGAATTCTTGATAAATTATAGCTTCCTCCGGCCATTCCAGTTGAAGCGACTTTAAAATCAATTCTTTGGGATTGATAAAAGTCATCAAGCGTAGGATATATTTTTGCATTTTCAACAATGTACTTTCCATGTGTGGCCTGATAATATGCTTCGTTTGTCAATTTTGGAGGATTAATCAATACTAAATTTTTCAATCCAAAGTTTGCCATGGTCCTTGCAAGAAAACCGATATTTCCGGGAGTTTCACATTCCACGAAAACGATGCATATGTTTTCTTTGAACAAACTCACTTCTTTTTCTTCCTGTTCTCTGACAAGTTTGGCTCTGGCTCGACCTCTAGATTGTTTAGTTGATTTTGCTTTTTTTGTAGAAGTTGATTTTTTCTCGGAAGTGCTCTCTTCTTTTTCTTTAGGTGTGCTCATAGTGGTTTCAACTACCTTTTCTTCTACAGCAACATCACCGTCTATTTTAATCAACTCCTAATGTAATTATTCATAAGCTTTATCTAATAACTCTAAAATGTGCATTGATTTGATATCGTTACAACCAATTGCATCCAATCCGTCTTGCAGGTTTCTTTTACAGAATGGACAGATTGTAATGACTGCTTCAGCTCCGGTATCTTTAATCATTTCAGCTTTTGATTTTGCCAAATCCATTGCGATTTCCGGTTTTCCGGATTTGATTCCTCCACCGGCACCACAGCATTGGCAAGGATACAGCATTTCTTTAAGGGTAACGCCAGGGATTTTTTCAATCAAATCTCTTGGCTGGTCTTTAATGCCTTGGCCTCTACCTAAATGGCATGGGTCGTGATAGGTTACTATCATATCAACTTCTTTCATTTTGCTTGTATCGAGTTTATCCACTAAAAACTCGCTTATGTCCATGACATTTAATTTTGAACCAAATTCAGGATGATTATTTTTTAAGGTAGCTCCACAGCCTGAACAGATTGTAACAACAGTATCATAATCTTTGAAAACTTCCTTATTTTTATCTACAAGCTCTTGTACAATATCGGTTTGACCAGTTCTTAAAAGTGGGGAACCGCAACATACTTGGCCTTCCGGTACATCGATGTCAATTCCATTTTCTTTTAGAATTTTAACTAATGTATGGCCAAGTTCAGGGAACTTATAATCCACCATACAGCCTGTAAAGAAGGCTACTTTGGAACCAGTATAGTTTTCAGCCTCTTCAACAAAAGGGGTCTTGTCTGTTTTGACTGATCTTCCGGTTTCTAAAATATTTTCTTTAAACGCCACATGTTCCGGAAGAGGGCCTGAACCGTTTGCAACTGCAATGGCTCTCATTTTTTCTATTGCATCACCAAATGTATTGATGTTTTTAGGACAAACAGCCAGACATTTGCCGCAGCTGGTACAGTTATACAATCCTTCATCTAAAGCTTCTTTAAGTCTATCAAATTTGTCTCTTGGGTCAGTTTCAAATTTATCGATGTATCTCATTAGGTAAGGTCCGCCAAACTCTTCTGTTGCAATATTTACAACCGGACAGGTTGAAAGACAGGAATAACATTCAATACAGCTTCTAACTTTTTTGGTATCTAATGTATCTTTTTTAGGAATGCTTGTATTGAGCTCCTCGCATTTATGGTCGCATTGTAAAGATAACTCCAAATCTTTGACTTTAGCTTCAATACTTGACTTATCAACAATTAAATCTTTAATTACTGGGAAATTAAGGGGTTCAATAATAGCTCCGTCTTTTATTTCTTTTTGACATGCAAGAGCTCCATTTCCTTTAAACAAAATGCCGCAAGAACCGCATTGACCTGCCCTGCAGGAGCTTCTAAAGCTAATATCTGCATCGTATTTCTCATTAATAGCTTGAAGTGCGTCAAGAACTTTCATATGGGGTGTTTGTTCAATTTCATAACACTCCAAATGAGGTTCTGTATCGGTTTCACTATTAAATCTTGAAACATAAACTTTAATCATTTTTATCCCTCTATTTTTAAAAACTTGTAAATTATAATAATATATATTTATAGTTTAATGTACTATATAATATATTGTTATTATTGATATTTTTGAGGAAAAAATAATGAATTTAAAAGAATTAGTCACAGGAGAATCTGGTGAAAAACAATTTTTGCTAGGCAATGAAGCTGCCGTAAGAGGAGTTATAGAAGCAGGAGTTTCTATTGCAGCTACATATCCAGGAACTCCTTCATCTGAAATAGGTAATGTATTATCAGTATTGGCTAAAGAGGCTAATATTTACTTTGAATTTTCTACTAATGAAAAGGTCGCAATGGAGGTTGCAGCTACTGCTGCCGCATCAGGACTTAGGTCATTTACATTCATGAAGCATGTGGGTATGAATGTAGCCAGCGATTCATTCATGACCACTGCATATTCAGGCGTTAATGGTGGAATGGTTATTTTATCAGCTGATGACCCATCTTTGTTTTCATCTCAAAATGAACAAGACACTCGTAATTATGCAAGAATAGCTAATGTGCCTGTATTGGAGCCTTCCAATTGCCAAGAAGTTAAAGATATGGTGAAATATGCATTTGATTTATCTGAACAATTTGGTTTGCCTGTAATTGTCAGGACAACTACTCGTGTATCTCACATGAGGGGAGTTGTTGAATTTGCTGATGTTAAGGATAACTCATCAAATAATGATAATCACTGGAAAAGAGGTCACTTTGAAAAGGACCCATCAAAATATGTTCCAGTTCCGGCATTTGCAGGGGACATGCATGTAAGGCTTTGGGATAAAATCAAAAGGATTGAAGAATTAACCAATAAAAGCGATTTGAACAAGGAAATCAACTTTACTGATGATAAAAAATATGGTTTAATTGCTTCAAGCAGTGCCTACAATTATGCTCATGATATTGTAAAATTCAATGATTTGGACATTAACATCTTAAAATTAGGATTTTCATATCCCTTCCCACAGGATAAGGTGTCTGAATTTTTAAAAGATTTGGATGAGGTATTTATTGTTGAGGAAGTAGACCCAATAATTGAAAGAGATACTTTGGCTTGTATCGGAGCCAATAAGCTTAATGTTAATGTTCATGGTAAATTGGATGGAACATTCCCGCTTTATCATGAATTCAACTCAGATGTTGTAGCTGAAGGATTAAATAAGGTATTGAACTTTAAAGATGCTGAAGAAGTCAAATTCTCTTCAAGTTTGGAACAATTAAGTGACGATATTCCATCACGCGCTCCTGTTTTATGTGCAGGATGTCCTCACAGGGCAATGTATTATGGTATCAATAAGGCTATTGAAGAGTTGGGATTGAAAACATCCGATGTAATATTCGCATCTGATATTGGATGCTACACACTAGGTATCAATCCACCTTACAATTGCGCCGACTACTTGTTGTCAATGGGTTCCAGTGTAGGGGACGGTTGCGGATTTTCAGTTTCAACAGACCAAAAGGTAGCTAGTTTCATTGGTGATTCCACATTTTTCCACAGCGGAATTTCACCATTGATTAATGCAGTTCACAATAAGCATAATTTTGTTTTGACAGTTCTGGACAACAGAATAACTGCAATGACCGGAGGCCAACCGAATCCGGGAATTCCTATTGATGGAATGGGAGATGAAGCTCCTGAGGTTTCCATTCGCAAATTAGCCGTTGCCTGTGGCTGTGATTATGTACGGGTAATCAATCCATTCAATTTAGACCAAGTCATAAAAACTTATAAAGAGGCATTTGAAAGAGATGATACTGCAGTAATTGTATCAAAAGCTCCTTGTACACTAATTAAAGGTTTAACCAAAAAACCACCGGTTAACTTTGTTGAAGGTAACTGTAATAAATGTGATAAATGTGTAAGTGAATTGGCTTGTCCGGCTATTTCAAAAATCGATGGAAAGATTACTGTTGATACTGCACAATGTGACGGATGTAATGTATGTATACAGGTTTGTAAATATGGCGCTTTAGAGGCAGGCAGGTGAAAAAATGGATAATCATTATTGTATTTATATTTGTGGTGTTGGAGGTCAAGGAATCATTAAAACTTCAACAATCATTGGGGAAGCCGCTATGAATCAGGGATTGGATGTTGTAATGAGTGAAATTCACGGAATGTCTCAAAGGGGTGGATCCGTTTCTACCGAATTGAAGATTGGAGGATTTAATTCTTCAATTATTCCAAATCAGGGTGCAGACATGTTGCTTTCATTTGAACCGATAGAAACAATCAGAGGACTTGATAAAGTAAATAAGGATACCAAAATTGTTTACAATACTCATCCTATAATTCCATCTTCAACTAATAAAGCATATCCGAGTGTGGACAGCATAACTAAAACTTTAAAAGAGAATTTCAAACATGTGCTTCCGATTGATGCAACCGAATTGGCACTTGATGCAGGAAGCATTTTAGCTTTAAATATGGTATTATTGGGTGCTGTAACTGCTGATGATAATTTTCCACTTTCAAAAGAATCAGTAATTGATGCCATGAAGAATAATCTAAAACCTAAGTTTCATGACATGAATTTGAAAGCTATTGAAAATGGATATAATTCAATCAAAGGTTAAGTTTTAAATAGTATTTAAACTAAACATTTAAGTAGAGATAAAAAGTGTGGTATTATGGCTTACAAAATTGACAATGCTATTATAAAAAAGGACAGGAATGGGAAAATAACATTAATTGATCCTGAAAATGTTTTTCGTGATGAAGATGCTTTTATCGCTGTAAAAAGTGATGATTTGATTACAATCCAGCTTTTAATTAATGGTATCATGAAAAATGATTTCCAAAGTTGGAGAGAATTAGGTTCCATTCCGGATACTGAACCACTCAAAAGCCTATTCGTACGTTTAGGTTATTCAAGAGAAGATATAGCTAACATGTTAAAAGAATTCTAGCTATTTTTTCTTTACTCTTTTTTTTTAAAAATATGGTAGAAAAGAGGTTAATCTTTTCTATAATTCTTTAATGTCTTCAGTTTCTAAGATTTTAACGTTGCTTTCCTTTAAAGCTTCAATGGCTTTGTCCATATTTTCTAATCTCATAACTACAATAGCTTCATCAGTTTTGCTACTTACAAATGCATATAAGTATTCTAAATTAATACCTTTTTCATCAAAGACAGCTAATGTAGAGTTTAATCCATTAGGTTCATCTGGAACAGCTAAGATAATTACTTCATTTTCTTTTACGATAAATCCATCTTTTTCAAGAGCCTCTATTGCTTTTTCATTGTCGGATACGATTAATCTTAAAATTCCATATTTGCTGGTGTCAGCTATTGAAAGGGCTCGAATGTTAATGTTTGACCTGCCTAATGTATCAATAGCCTTTTTAATTCTGCCTTCTTTGTTTTCTACGAAAATTGAAATTTGTTTCACTGCCATTTTATCACCTAGTCAAAGTTCCTTTCATCAATTACACGAACAGCTTTACCTTCACTTCTTGGAAGGGATTCAGGTTCACAGATAGTAACATCTACTCTTAATCCGGTTTCAGATCTAATTGCTGCTTGGATTTGTTTTTCTACTCTTTCCATTTCTTTCATTTCATCGAAGAATAACTCTTTGGATGCTTCTACCTTAACTTCCACTTCATCCAAGATATCTGGTCTTGTTACATGAATCATGTAGTTAGGGCTAGCGCCGCTGACTTTAAGCAACGCCTTTTCGATTTGTGATGGGAATACCATAACACCTTTGATTTTCAGCATGTCATCGCTTCTACCGGTGATTCTTGTCATTCTAACTGTGGTTCTTCCGCATTCACATTTATCGCCAATAAGGGAGGTTAAGTCTTTTGTTCTAAATCTTAAAATAGGCATTCCTGTTTTGGTTAGTGATGTTAAAACTAGTTCTCCTTTTTCACCATAATCTAAGGTTTCGCCGGTTTCGGAATCAATGATTTCGGGGTAGAAATGATCGTCTTGTATATGCATTCCGTTTTGTTCATCACATTCTTGAGCAACACCAGGACCCATCACTTCTGTTAATCCATAAATATTATGTGTTTTTATTCCAAGAGATGATTCTATTCTTTTTCTCATCTCATCAGTCCACATTTCAGCCCCATGTATTCCAATTTTTAAATTGATGTCGTCTAATGAGATTCCAGCCTTTTCTCTTGATTCTCCAAGATACATTGCATAGGATGGAGTGCATGTTAGGATATCACTTTGGAAATCAACCATAGTATCAAGTTGCCTTTGGGTGTTACCTGCTGAAATTGGTATTGTGATTGCGCCCATCCTGTTTCCTCCATGGTGAATACCGAATCCTCCGGTAAATAATCCATATCCGTAAGCGTTTTGGATAATGTATTCTTTTTCAGCGCCCGCCATTTTAAGTCCACGAGCAATGCATTCGCCCCAAATGTCCAAATCGTTTTGAGTATATGCGGTTACTGTTGGTTTTCCGGTTGTTCCTGAAGAGGCGTGGACTTCTACAATCTCTTCACGTGGAACTGCAAGTAAACCTAATGGGTATGCTTGTCTTAAATCGCTTTTTGTTGTAAATGGAATTTTTTCAATGTCTTTCAATGTTTTGATGTCTTCTGGCTTTAAACCTATCTCATCAAATCTTTTTTTATAGAATTCAACATTTTCATACGCTAGCTTTACGGTTTTTTGTAGCCTTTCAAGTTGAATCTTTTCCTTTTCCTCTTTGTTCATACATTCTGCTTTCTCATCCCAAAACATAGTATCCCTATTTTTTTGATTTTTTGTAAGTATGTTTAGATATTTAATTTAATCTATATAAAAGTTTATAGTTCTGTACAACATATTTTTATTTGGACATATAATTTTTTTAAACAAAAATTAAACTAATTATAATGTACAAAATTGTACCTTA
>NZ_JAZNAN010000046.1:0-6204 GCF_045586545.1 Methanobrevibacter sp. | reverse complement strand
ATTCATTAATAAGTAATACTATAAATAACATATAGAAACCTATATATTATAGAAGATTCTAAAATTAAACATTATATCTTAAAATCAAATTTATAGGAGGAAAAAAATTGGATAAAGCAAACATAATCATCTCCATTATTATCGTTTTATGTGTTGCAGCAGCAGTTGCGGCATATGGTATTACTAATAGTGATAATCCAATCTTTTCTGATTTATCAAGTATGTCCGCAAATTCAAATGATGATAATGCTGGGAATGGAATAGGCAATACTACTTCAACCGATAATGGAACAGGAGTATCTGTAGCCACCACTGAATCTGGAAGTTCAGATTCCGGCAGTTCAGGTTCCAGTGATTCTGGATCAGGTAGTGGAACTAGTTCAGATTCTGGCAGTGGAAGCGGATCTGGTTCAGGTAGTGGAAGTGGTTCCGGCTCAGGTAGTGGAAGCGGATCCGGATCATCTGTTTCTGCATCAGCAATAAAAAGTGATGCATGGAATCATATTGGCCAAGAAGGATGTTACCCAGGAACTCCATATTATTCCGGAGGTTACTGGTATGTGACAATTTACGATGCTGATGGAAATAATGTAGATTCATTCCAATACACCGCATCTGGAGAATTCTTAGGAAGAGGATAAAAAAATTATTTTTTAATCCTTTTATTTTTTTTATTTTAGTGATAGATAACTATATATAACAAAAATAACAAATTAATTATTGTTGTATGTGAGGGCCCGTAGCCTAGCTGGATAGGGCGTCGGACTTCTAATCCGAAGACCCCGGGTTCAAATCCCGGCGGGTCCGCTTTTACAATTTCTTTTTTTCAAAAAAACAATTTTCAAAGTGATTGAATAATTTTTGGGCTTGTAGCCTAGTCTGGAAGGGCGTAAGACTCCTAATCTTAAGATCGAGGGTTCAAATCCCTCCAAGTCCGTTTAAAAAAAGCTATCCAAAGTAGTATTCTTTACTACTTTTCTTTCTTTAATCTCTTTTTCAAATGAAATCTGACCATATTGGCCGCCACCACCCGGAATAACTTTAATACTTCCATTTCTAAAAGCTTCAATAGCGGGAGTAATACCTGAATCGACTTTAGAGATATCGTCAAGAGAAACATTTATCAAAACATCAATTTCAGTTTTAAAATTATCGATTAATCTTTGCCATTTCCCCTGAATCGTTTTTGTTGTAACTCCTTTATCATATACAGTTGAAAGCAATTCCGCCAATGGCATTAAATGAACATATTTCGGTCTGAAATCAGGATGCTTTGGTTGCGGATAATCAGCTATTTCAGATATTCTAAAATCAACACCTTTCTTGATTGTTCCGCCACAACCACATTTCATCTTATTTTCTTTTGCCACAAGCGGATTGATTAATTTAAAACATTTTGTACATGCAGTCATATGATATTTTCCTAAATTTGGAATCAATCCATAATTTGCCTTAATGTCATTGTGTTTTAAAGCCTGCTTAATGGATGAATATGAAATATCTTCAAGCTCTATTTGATTGAATTCTCTTCCTAACCTATGAGGCCATGGGGAATGCGCATCTGAATTTGTCAAAAAGGGAAAATCTTTTAGTTCAGATATTGTGTCCGCCATAAAAGTATCTGCAGACAAACCTAATTCAACAAAATCCGGCTTTTTTTCATAACAATCGTAAATACTATCAAATGATTTATACATCCCAGTCCATGGAGTAAATGCATGAGCAGGACCAATTAAACAATCATAATCCTTTACAAGTTCCAATAGCTCAGCTCCATCTAATCTGGTCTTAGGCCTTCCGTCAACAGCTTTGTTTTTTGAAGGCAATTTTTCAGACAATTCCCTGGCTATATCAATGTCTGGAATGATAATCAAATGATGGATTCTGTTTTTCCCTTCAACTTCTGTAGTCAAAAGAAAATCCATTTCATTAGCCGTATAAATCCCATCACCAGAATAGGTTGTGGTTTCTTCAATAATATCCAGCCAGCCGGGATGAAATGCATCGCCAGTGCCTAAAACCTGTAAACCTTTTTGCTTAGCTTTTGGAGCCATATTCTTAATCAGCATATCCTTAGATGATGCCATTGAAAAACAGCTGTGAACATGAAAATCAGCATTTACTAACATGGTTAATTGTTAGAAACTAAAATTATATTAATCTATTCAAAATTTTTTCTACATTTGCTAATGGATATTTTTCTGTTTTAGGTTGAAAATCAACAGTCAATTCATCTTCATTGACAATTTCATTAACATTATCCAAATTTTTTAAGAAATTATTTGTCCTATCAATCAAATCAATTAATTGCTTTTGAGTTTTTGGATAAGCGAGCTTTAAAATTGGAATATCTAAATCCTGAAGAATTTTAACTTCCAGACTGCGGGCATTATTGCAGGCATTGCTTCCGAAAAGAATCAGATCATTTAATGAATCATACATCCTATTGTATTCTTTAGGGCGTTTTCCCAGAATAATTGCTGCATCAACTTTGTTTACGATATTTGAAAATAAAAAAAGCCTAGATTTGACTCCTGATGGAAGTTCACTAGAAGAATATTTAGAGATTAAGTTATCAAAATGTAGATTGCCTTCGCAGATATCCGTATTATCATATCTTGAAAAATTGGAAGGCGATAAGTAAGTATGTCCATTCTTTTCAATTAATGGAATTACAATCATTGCCGCATCAGGCACAACTATAACGTTCATAAAAAAAGTAAAAAAAGAATATATTGAATTTAACCAATATATCTTAAATCATCTGCATTTCCTGCATTTGCTTTATTAATTAAATCTTGTTCCATTTGCTGAGCTCTTGCAATCATTTGTCTAGTTTCTTCAGCTCTTTCTTCTAATTTATCCACATTGATTTCAAAATTAAGTAAATAGGATAATTTATTTAATAAACCTTCAGCGGATTCTGCATCAATGAAATAGCCTGGAGTTTCACCCATAAGGCAAGCTCCTTGAATTCCTTGACGAACTCCTAAGCCTAAGAACAATCCAGAAGCTCCAACGATGCCTCCATCATTAGATCTGATTTCGATTCCAGCTTCCCTTAATAATTCGACATTAGCTTCATCGGTAGCTGCACCGAAAACTTTAGGATTTTCAATAGGCTGTCCAGTAGCCATTCCACCCAATGTGAAAATTCTAGATATCCCAAATCCTTTGACGAATTCTAAAATATCGTTACATACTAAATATTGACCTTCAGGAGATAAAGATTGGGTATTGCCAACAAGAATAATTAAATCCAAGTTGTCTTCACCAACATCTTTTAAGTAATATAACTCATTGAACATGTTTTCTATAATTCCTTCATCCCTTACAATTACTTGAGGAGGAAAAGTAGGAGAATAAACATCAGCAAACTTAGTAGCACCCAATTCATCTATCATATGATCGGCAGCTAGCTTACCAACATGTCCAATACCTGGCAATGCTTCTATGAAGATGGGATTTTCCAATTCAATTTCTTCTATAACATTTATTTCTGCAGCATTCATTGTGCATTACTCCTTCATTGATTCTTTTTTTAATATACGACGATATTTTCCATATTTATCCTCAACAGAAAACTTTGGAGGATAAATTACTTTAAGCTTGCCTCCGCATTTTGGGCAAACTTCTTTTAAAGTATAAATTCCACATTCGGGACATTTGTTCATTTTCATATTCATAAGAATCTAGTTATTTAACTCTCTCAAGAAAGAACCATTACCTTCTGATTCTTCTACAACTGCGATACATCTTTCAGCAGCAGCTTTAAGAGCTTTTTCAGCTAATAAATAATCAGTAGATTTTACAGTAATTCTATATCTTGGTGCACCAACACATTGAACCTTAATCTCTTCCTCTTCATCACCATTATCTTCAGCAGCCTTAAGGGCAGCAACGATAATTTCAACACCATTAGGAACAAAAGTTTCAATGTCAACGTAACCACTGATATGAACTTCCGGAGGAGTGATATTTTTCTTAGCTACTTCTGTAATAGCATCAGCCCAATCTTGAGGGATGCCTTCTTCAGTAAGTGATTCTGCACCTTCATCAGCTGCAGTTTCAAAAGCTCCATAAACATCACCAAAGATGTCCATAAGCTCATAACCAACTTCATCATAAGCAGCATCTAAATCCTTATCTAATGATTTAGCAGATAATTCCAAAAATTTTTCAGCTTTTTGTTCTATTTTCCAATGTTGGATTTTTTTAGTTCTTTGGTCTTCACGAATCCTCTTTAAGGATGCATCTACATGCCCTTTTTTAGGATTTACTCTGAGAACACGACAAACAATTTTTTGATTTTCTCTTACATGATCTCTGATGTTTTTAACCCAACCAGAAGATACTTCAGAGATATGAATAAAAGCTTCTTTGCCCTGATATTCTTCTAATTTAGCAAATGCACCATAATTAAGAACTTTATAAACAGTACCAACAATAAGTTCCCCTTCATCAGGCCATTCTTGACTTTTTCTTACCATACTCTCACCAACATTAATAAAAATTTAAAAAAATAGTAAAAATTAGTTAAAAACTAGAAAATCTAGTTTAAAACTTTTTCGATATGTGCAGTAATTTTAGCTTTAGCACCACGGGATTTAACGAGAGTTTTACCACAAATAATACATTTTACATCGGATGCTGCACGATCAAAAATTACTTGTTCATTATCACAATCTAAACATTTAACTTTTAAAAAGTTTCCTCTACCTTTACTAACCATGTTAACCACCTATTTAGCTACAAATTCAGGTTTACCTGTTCTGAAAGATTGTTTGATGTGAGATTTACCACATTCTTTACATTTAAGTCTTAAGTCTAATTTTTTAACTGGTTTATTTCCAGCAGGTAAAGGCCTTGGGTAACCTCTATAACCAGCAGTTACACGTCTGAATTGTCTTTGTCCCCAGGTTAATTCACTAGCTTTTCTTTTTTTAGCAGTGTGAACTTCATGCATTGTGTGTCTTTTACAATGAGGACAGTATGTTCTTTTTTCTTTTGGTATCTTCATTTTTTCACCGTAATTAATAAGTCATTATAAATCCATCTGTGAATTTATCTAAATCCAATTTATATCAAAAAACGTTAGAGATTAAACTGTATTGTAACGCATCAAGTCTACACACAGCAAAAATCCAAATTATAATAAAAATATAATTTTTTATTATCACAAATAGATACGTTCAATATATCTATCTATTAAGATATTTAAATGTAATGGAAAAATAGCTAAATTTTTACCTGACGACCTTTTCGATTTTTGAAAAATATTTTTGCATTAACCAATGGCAAGGTAACTAAATCCTGAGGTCTGAAAGGCCCATAAACCTTTTCATCAACACCTACAATAGGACCGACTTCATCAAAAACAAGCATGGTAACTAATTCAGTGTCTTTAGCAACTTTTTTTGATTCAAAATCATAAAACTCATCTTGTTCATTAAAGGCGTTGGGATTATCCTCTATATCGACATCAGGAACTTTATCCTTAGGTTTAATAACCTCAGTTTTATCAACTTTATCTTTTTTAATTGGTTGTGATTTAATTTCATCCGTTTTAGGAGGAATTAATGTGGTTGATTGTGTTTCCTTAGGTTTTATGATTGGTTTTTGCGGTTTTTCATCTTCATCATCGGACAATTTTTCCAGAGAGATGTTTCCCCTATGATTCTTTAAAGTATCGATTAGGGAAAAGTAAAATTTTTCTTCTTCAGGTGTTAAATTAAGAGGAGTGGTATCCACTAAATCAAACTGAGGTTTACCTGTGAACAAATGATAAGACCTGTGAATATTAACTACCGCAGCTTCGGTAATTTTTTTCTCACGCCTTTCACAAATCTCAGTTGCAATAATCTGAGCTTGCTTAAGCATGCTGGATACATTAGAAAATGGATCTTTAATTGCTTCTTCCTTTAGCTCATCTAGATATTGATGAATATCATTGTAAAAAGTCTCCTCTACACGTGCTAAAGTACCATTATTCCGTTCTTTCTTCTGAACTCTACGCAATTCCTGATAAAATTGATCCACTAAATACCATCTCGAAAATAATTTTTAAAAATAAAAAAAGATAAACAAATGAAATTATTCATCTGTTTCTAATCTAGGAGCAAGCAAGAAACTGAGTTTACCATCACCGGTTACCATAGTAAGAGTTAAACTTAATGGCATGTCAGTACCTAAACTAATTTCAGC
>NZ_JAZNAN010000045.1:0-5622 GCF_045586545.1 Methanobrevibacter sp. | reverse complement strand
ATCAATTGAATTGACGTTATGAATTAATTAAATGAACAGGTGATAAAACATGAACACTATTGACACAATCTTAAAAAGAAAATCAATTCGCCAGATGCTTCCGGATAAAAAGGTATCTAAAGAGGAAATCATGGAACTATTGCAAATAGCAACCAAAACTGCAAGTTGGACCAATAGTCAACCATGGGAAGTATTTGTCCTTTCCGGTGAAACCGTTGATAAATTCAATGAAATCTGGAGAGAGGAAATGAAAGATGGAATTCCTGATTCTAGACCTGATTTGACATTCCCACATCGCCAGGAATGGCAACAATACAAAAGATATCAGGATAATGTCTTAAGCATTGGGGCTGCAAGAAAAAAATGGGCTAAAGACCATGGAATCAGTGAAGATGAATGGAATGACTTGACCTTTGAAAGCTTATCCAACAATTACTTTGCACCGACCATAATTCTTTTGGCACTCCATGAATCCGCTACAACATATTCCCACTTTGATTTGGGTTCATTTTCAACAAACTTGCTCTTGGCAGCTGAAGAAAAAGGATATTCAACAATAGTTGCGGCATCAATAGTTTTCTTTGCCGACCGCATTCGAGAATTAATTGATATTCCTGATGACATTAAATTGGTTGTGGGCATCGGAATAGGTTATGCTGATGAGGACCATCCTTTAAACCAACCTGAAGCTCCACGTAACTCCCCAGAGGAATTCACAAGATTTTTTGATTAAAAAGTGAGGAAAAAATATGGAGATAGGAATTATAGGAATTGGAGCAATCGGCGGAACCATCGCCAGAAAACTTGCAGAAAAAGGTCATTTCGTTAAGGTGGCTAATTCAAGAGGCAAGGATTCCGTCAAAGAGTTTGCAAATGAAATTGGAGGACATCCCTCAGATCTAAATGAAATTTCAGATAATACTGAAGTATTGATTATTTCCGTTCCCTACGGTGCAATCGAATCCATACCAAAAGATGTATTTACAAAATTACCTTCTGATGCAATAGTCGTTGATACTGGCAACTATTATCCTGAAATGCGCGATGATGATATTGAAGGATTGGGAAACGGTGAAGTTGAAAGCCTTTGGCTTTCCAAACACATTGGAAGACCAGTAATTAAAGCGTTCAATACCCTCTTAGCCTACTCATTGTCAGAATTTGGCAAGGAAAATGGGGAAGACGGAAGGCTTGCAATGCAGGTTGCTGGTGATGATGAAGCCAAAAAGGAAATTGTAATGAACCTGGTGGACCAATGCGGCTTTGATCCATATGATGCAGGTACCCTTGACGAATCCTGGAAGATGCAGCCTACATCCGCAGGATACTGCTGCGATTATACAATAGATGAACTTAAATCCATTAAAGAGAAATCCACTCAAACACCCGAAAGTGTGGCGGAAAACAGAGCGAAGGTTATGGGGAATTTTGCAGATTTGACCGGCGGTGACTTCAGCCATGAAAATGTAATAAGAATGAACAGGAAATATAATATATAACTTAACTGACAGGAGTCATCGGATGCCATATCTAACTATGAGCGATGGAATAAAATTATACTATGAAAATTGTGGGGAGGGTGAAACATTAGTTTTCTGTCATGGATTGAACTCTTCCCATAATGCAAATAAAGAGCTTTATGATGAGTTCAGAGATGATTTCAATATTCTCATCTATGACCAGAGAGGCCATGCGGATTCAGATAACTCAAAAATTCACATGAACATTCAAAGACTGGGGCAGGATTTAAACGAGATAATCGAATCATTGAATCTTGAAAATGTCACATTGATTGGACATTCACTGGGAGCTGCCACAATTTACAGTTATGTAAACCAGTTCGGATGCGACAATATTAAAAGAATTGTTGCCTCAGACATGTCCCCCTATATGCGCAATAACGGATGGAAAGGGGGAATAAAGCAAGGAGAATGGAATGACGAAGATTTTATGCAGGATTTTGATCGCATATTTGATGATGCGGGCTATGCATCATATCACATTTTCAAAAACATTATGAATCCTGAACCGTCAAATATTTCACAAGAGGATGAAAAGCATTTCATAAAGAGCTTCGGTGATTCAGTGAACACATTAACCATGGCAAGTCTGTGGTATTCACTTTTCAGAACGGACCATCGTCCCGCAATGGAAAAAATCACAGTTCCATTTTTATATCTGATGCCTGAACATCCACTTTACTCCACAGAAGCAAGCGATTATATAAAAGAACATGTTCAAGGTAGTTTTGTGCTTGAGAATGATTTTCCAGGCACCACCCATGCACTATGGAGTCAGATGCCCCATGAGGTTGCAGAAACCATAAAGAAATTCATAAAAGATTATTGATATTAGTAGGTGAAAAATATGCATTTTACACAACCAGTTTATAGAAACCCATATTGGCCGACATTTCCGCTGCTGCAGGTGACACAAGGCTGTACCCATAACCGGTGCAAATTTTGCACAATGTACAAGGACGTGAGGTTCAGGCCTCAACCGATGGAACTGATAGAGGAGGATTTGCAGGAATTGGCAAAATTGGCTCCAGAATCAAAAACCATCCAATTACTTTCAGCAAATCCTTTAATTATGACCTACAACAAATTAAGACCGATCCTGGAAAAGATAAATGACTATCTTCCGGAAATCGAATACATCTATGCCGCAACAAGGGTTTCCGACTTGAAGAACAAGACTGTAGAGGAACTTGAAAACTTAAGGGAATTGGGACTGAAAGAGATTTCACTCGGTGTTGAAAGTGGAGATGACTGGACACTTGAAAGAGTAAATAAGGGATACACTTCACATGACATTATCGAACAGTGTCAAAAATTGACCGCTGCGGGAATTGACTTTTGGATGAGTTTTTTGAATGGTGTGGCCGGCAAGGAACACAGCATGGACCATGCAATCAATTCGGCAAAGATATTCAGTGAGTGCAATCCAATGCTTGTCGGAACGGGCGGACTTACATTGTTTGAAGGAACTCCTCTCTTGGATGAAGCCAGAAAAGGGGAGTTCACACCACTCACCGAAAAGGAAATGCTGATTGAACTTAAGACATTTGTCGAACATCTAAATTGTGACTGCTATTTCATTACCCATCACACGGTTTCAGCAAGTCTGACCGGCCCTAACTTTTTAGAGAGGAAAGATGAGATAGTCAAAACTCTCAATAATGAAATAGAACATGGCAATATGGACAGATATGCAGAAATCAGGAGGAACAAACGATCATTATGACTTCAAAAAGATTTAAAAGAAACGACTTGCTGTTTTCATTATGCGGATTGAACTGCAGCCTATGCCCTATGTTCATCAGGGGAGGATGTACAGGATGCCGTGAAGGCAGCACATGCTATATGGTATGTGAATTTGCACCCTGCAGCATAGAACATGGAAACATTGACTACTGCTTTGAATGTGGGGAATACCCATGTGAAAAATATGATGGTGTGGATTTGCACGATTCACTTATCACCCATAAAAATCAGCTGAAGGACATGGAAAAGGCAAAAACAATAGGCATTGAAAATTACAGGGCAGAACAGAGAGTTAAAAAAGAAATTTTGGATCGGCTTCTAAACGAGTATGATAACGGCCGTAGAGACGTATTTTTCTGCTTGGCAGTTAACCTAATGGACGTAGATGACTTAAAAGAAGTGCTCGATGAAGCGGATGAATCCACTAAAGATATGGATCTTGCTGAAAAATCCGACTTTATGAAAGATGCCTTAAATGAACGTGCTGAGATGAGAAATATCACTCTTAAGTTAATGCACTGATACAAAAATTGGAATTAACCTTTGCTACGAGTCCATTATTTAGACATCACCAGTATTTAAGGTTCATTAGGATTTGACCTAATCCCTTTTCATCAGCTTCTTATAATAGGTGTTTGTTTGGTATAACGCTCCAACAGGATTGTGTGCAAGCACCTTATCTTTTGTTACAAGTGTTGTACAGAGGGCATCAGAATACTTATAAAAAAGACTATCATGACCTACGCATAACCCTATTATCACGTTAAGGTCAGTTTTTTCATTATTGAGTATTTTTGCCTGCAGTATCGGATTGCACATTATATTTCCTGTTATGCATGTTTTTTTATCATTTACACCGGCCATTTCTGTTTTTTTCATTGCTCCGACTTTACATGCTACGGAATATACTTCAAAGCCATGTTTGTCAAGGATTTTAGCAAATGTTCTGCTTTCTTCCATTAGCCCTACACAGGCAGCTATTCCTATTTTATTCATTTTTAGTCTTTTGGCAAATTCTATGATTTCTTTTACTCTTGTGTATTTGCAGTAGAACTCCTCTTCAATTTCTGCAGATATCCGTGATATCTCTTTGTTGTTGTCTTCATTGTAGATTTTTTCAATTTCTATTATTTCATCACGTGTTAATTCTTTTGTTGGACAGAATTTAGGATATTCTGAATCTTGGTGTTTGCAGTTTATAATTCCACAATTGCTACATGAGTAATTTTTCATGATATTTCCTCAATGATTATTATTCCTATATATTTTTTTAATTTTTCTTAAAAAATAGTTATCCATACAATTTTGATAGGTTTTATAAAAATAGCCATTAAATTAATCTAGCTTGAGCATCAATATAGCTAGGTTCATTAACTTCTTTTACAACATCCCTGTCTTTAACATCCCCAATCAGCAAGGGCGAATCAGGATTATGAAGCCTAAAATTCCTTTTAACAAGCTTATTCGAGAAATTTGCATAACAACAATGGTTTTGCCAAGCTTGAGGAACAGGGGCTTGTCCCCCTATTCCTGTTTTAGTTTTGAAGTAGATGGATTTGTCAAATTTAAGAACTGGCCATTTTTCGGTCGGTTCGAGGGTTAAGTTTTTTAAACTTGATTAAGATATTTAAGGGAAAGCGCCACATAAAACACTTCCCCAATGAATAAGGAGTTTTTCTTACATATCAAAAATTTAGCTCCGGTAAAAAGCAATAAACAGCATCATAGCTATATTCTGGTTCTGTTAAAACCTATATCTTTCAAAATCAAATAAAAGTAATAAAAATATATATGCTTCTTAGTTGAATATTATAATTTGAGAGCTAAAAGCAGTAAATATTTTGTAGAGTATACGGGCAACAAAAAATCTATATTATTTGGGCTTTATTTGACTTATTATTCATTAATATTGGTTTAATTCTTGATTAACTTAATATACTTATTTTATAATTTTATTAAGCATTATATGTTGATATTTTTAAAAATTGAGTCTTTTTTTAAGGAATTAATTTGGTCTTTTTTAGCAGGTGTTTATATTTTGTATAGTATACGGGCAAAATCCATTTTATGAAGTTTTTTTTTTAGATTTATAATACAATTTGTTATTTTATTGTATATTTAACCAATTTTAATGGTGTGAGTAATTAAATGGAAGATTATTTAATTGAAACTCCAAGTATTGATTATATGAATCCGCTTATTCGAGATAAGGTTAGGAATTAATGGATCAATCTGAAGATGATTTGGATTATATCAAAAGAAGTTATATCTTTGTTAGGAATGAAATTCCTCACTCATGGGATATTGAAACAAATATAGTTTCAAGAACCTCCAACGTTGTGCTTAAAAATAAAAC
>NZ_JAZNAN010000044.1:0-5036 GCF_045586545.1 Methanobrevibacter sp. | reverse complement strand
TTCTTTAATTTACAGTATATTTTAATTATACCTCTTTTTAGGTATCTATTTTTTTTTAAAAATTTAATTAGGGTAACTGACAAATGGTATATCAATGATTTTAAAAACAACCAATCTCACTTTAAGGCCTTGGGAAGAGTCAGATGCCAAGTGCCTCTATCACTTTGCCAGAAATCCAAAAATTGGTCCGATAGCTGGCTGGCCACCTCATGAAAGCATTGAGAATAGTTTGGAGATTATTAATACCGTTTTTGCAAAAAGAGAAACCTATGCAATCGTTAAAGATGATATTCCAATCGGATGTGTTGGATTATTGTTCCATCCGGATACCAATCACTGGTGGGGTGAAGGCTCTGTGGAGCTTGGCTATTGGGTGGCTGAAGAGTACTGGGGCAATGGCTATGCAACTGAAGCATCTCAAGAAGTGATTAAAAGGGCATTCAATGAGCTGGGCGCCAATGAAATCTATGCAAGTTACAGGCATGACAATAAGCAGTCAGGAAGGGTTTTGGAAAAATTGGGATTCAAATTTCTAACGGAATTAAACAATATTAATTATGCCGGCGAAGCGGTCATTGAAATTGCAATGAAGTTAGAAAAATAATTATACTAAAAAACATTAACTTTAATTAATGACAAGAATTTGTAAAAACTGCGGTTTTGAAAATCAGGACGATTATGATTTCTGTGCAAAATGCGGCACTCCATTGGTTGAAGGAGCTCAGCGCAAACCTCTTTATGTATATAGGACTTCACAACCTGAAGTGAATAAAAATGCACTTATCGTAGCTTACATTTTAACTATTTTTCTTTCATGGAGCGGTTTTGTAGTGGGTCTTTTTTCAAAACAGAGCAGCATGGCAGTATTTACATTCTTCGGATTTTTCATGCCGTTTTATCTGGTGCAGTCAAAGCATCCTACACTCAAAAAACATGGACTGATTATGATGGCAATATCATTTGTTGGTGTGGCGCTCTCATTTTACGTAATGTTGCATTAAAAAAAGAAAAAGGGAAATTAAACGATATGTAAACTGATATTTCCCATTAAAAGTTGTATAGGAATTTCAAATACATTAATTCCGTTGGATAGCATAGCAGTTCCGACTGCATCGCCTCTGGACATGCTTCCGGCAACATTGCCGTTACCAGGATATCCAAAGTATCCATCATTCGCACGGATATCGTCCACGATATTAACACCAAATATGGCCTGTGCAGCATCATTGTTAATACTAAAAATGAAATGAGGGGTAACGCCATAAGAATATGTCATAATATCACGAGCAGCACCATACGGATCATCAGGATTGTTTATATGGACATTATGTAAGGTTTGACCTTCGGAGTTGATTGAACTTCCAGGGTAAACCCAATTGAAGCCTCCAAGTGAAAATGTTGCAGCCATATCAATACTAGCATCCTCTTCTGCGTCTTCAGCAACTATTAAAACTGGGCTGACAATTGTTGATGCTAAAAATGCAACAATCAGCAAAACAATTGCTAGAAGAACCATACTTTTTTTTTCATAATTTTTTTTATTGTATATTTATAGTATAAATACTTAACTTTTTTAATTATCAAAAACATATATAATTACATATAATTTTTAGGTGATATTGTGATTATAGGCGGTTCATCTTCACAGGACTTGGCGGCTCATGTTGCACGCGAACTTGGAGAAGAGTTATGTTATGTTGAAACTAAGAAGTTTCCAGATGGAGAAAGATATTTAAGGATAACTGATGATGTAAAAGATAAGGAAGTAACTGTTATACAGTCCACCGGTTATCCTCAGGATGAGAACTTGATGGAATTATTGTTTATGATTTCCAATCTCAAGGATTTGGGAGCAAAAAAGGTAAAGGCTGTTGTTCCATACATGGGTTATGCAAGACAGGAAAAACGCTTTAATCCAGGTGAGACAATTTCAGCTAAAATCATCTGCGATTTGATTCAGTCAGTCGGTGCGGATGAGTTCATCACCTTTAATATTCATGAAGCATGTGTTTTAAACTTCTTTGATATTCCTGCAAGAAACCTCTCAGCCATGCCTGCAATTGCAGAATATTTGGATAAGAAAATATTCAGAAAGACTAATGAAAAACCGTTAATCATCGCTCCGGATAAGGGAGCTTACGGATTTGCACAGGAAATCTCTGAAATCATTGGCTGTGACTGCACATACTTGACTAAAGTGCGTTTAGGCCCTGATAAGGTTGAAACCAAAATCGTAGATGTCAGATGTGACAGCGAAAGTGAAAATACTGTCAATATTGACTCCGTTAAGGGGATGCATGCAATCATCATTGATGATATTATAGCTACTGGCGGAACCATAGTAAATGCAATCAATATCTTAAAGCAATATGGGGCATCAGCAGTTGACGTATGTTGTGTTCACCCGATTTTAACCAACAATGGAGCTACTAGAATCTATTCTGCCGGTGCAGGTAAAATCATAGGAACAAACAGTCTGTCTTCAGACACTTCACGTGTATCTCTTGCCAAATCCATTGCAGATGCATTGAGGGAATGAAATGGATAAAGAACAGATTAAAAAGGAACTTGTTGAAAAATCTAATGATATTTTGACAAAATATGGTGAACCTGATGTTGTGGAAGAAGTATCAGTAATGAATATGGCTTCCAAAACAGTATTTTTAGGTTCCCTTAAGGTTTTCAACACTGAAATTGTTCCGAATGTCATTAAAGATTTAAATAAAGATTTGAAAGGCTATGGTCAGTTAGTCGTAAGAGACCAAAGAGTAACACCATGCTGTTCGCCAAGCTATATACATATCAGTTTCAATGTTACAATTACTAATTAGATATCATGAAAGAATTCAAGTTAAAATCACCTTATAAGCCATTGGGTGATCAACCAAAAGCCATTAATTCATTAGCCGAAGGCATAAACAACGGCATAAAGGAACAGACTCTTTTGGGAGTGACAGGTTCAGGAAAGACTTTCACAATGGCAAACGTCATTGAAAAGGTTCAAAAGCCTACCCTTGTCATTTCGCACAATAAAACATTAGCTGCACAATTGTACGAAGAGTTTAAGGAATTTTTCCCGGACAATGCCGAGGAGTACTTTGTCAGCTATTATGACTATTACCAGCCTGAAGCTTATGTGCCGAGAACAGACACCTTCATTGACAAGGAAGCATCAATCAATGATGACATCGATATAATGAGGCACTCCGCAACACAGTCATTGCTGTCAAGGGATGATGTTATTGTTGTTAGCAGCGTGAGCTGCATCTACGGTATAGGTTCACCAGAGGATTATGGTGAATTTGCCTTTGGAATTGCCGTTGGAGACATTTATGACAGATCCGAAATTCTTTCCAGACTTGTTTTCATGCAGTATGAGAGAAATGACATAGAATTTGCCCGTGGTCAGTTCAGGGTAAGGGGAGATGTCATCGAAATCAATCCCGTTCATGGAACCCCTCCAATCAGAATAGAGCTGTTTGGCGATGAGATAGATGCAATCAGCATAATCGATAAGGTCACAGGCAAAAAACAGGAATCACTTCAAAGGTATATGATTTTCCCTGCAAAGCACTTTGTTGTCGGTCAGGACAAGATGGACGTGGCCATTTCCAAAATCTCAAATGAGCTTGAAGAAAGATTATCAGAGCTCAATGCAATGGGAAAATTATTGGAAGCCCAAAGACTTGAGCAAAGGACCCGTTTTGACATTGAAATGTTAAGGGAAATGGGATACTGTCCGGGTGTAGAAAACTATTCCATGCATCTGTCAGGACGTGACTGGGGTGAAAAGCCGTACTCTCTTTTGAAATATTTCCCGGATGACTTTTTAACAATAATCGATGAATCCCACGTTACCGTTCCGCAAATCAGGGGAATGTATAATGGGGACAGAGCCCGTAAGGAAACCCTGGTTGAATACGGCTTCAGACTTCCTTCAGCTAAGGAAAACCGTCCATTGAGATTTGATGAGTTCGAATCCTCCGTCAATCAGGTGATTTATGTATCTGCAACTCCAGGACCATATGAAATGGCAAAATCAAGAAATGTTGTCGAGCAGATTATCAGGCCTACCGGTTTGGTGGATCCAGAAGTTTTAATAAGGCCTGTAACCGGACAGGTGGAAGATCTGCTTGAGGAAGTAAGAAAAACAGCCGAGAAAGACGAAAGGGTGCTTGTTACAACATTGACAAAAAGGATGGCTGAGGATTTAACAGATTACTATGCAAGAATCGGCGTTAAAGTGAGATACATGCATTCAGAAATAGATACTCTGGAGAGAATTGACATTGTCGATGATTTGAGACGTGGTAAATTCGATGTTCTGGTCGGAGTAAACCTCCTTAGGGAAGGTTTGGATTTGCCGGAGGTTTCTTTAGTGGCAATTCTTGATGCTGATAAGGAAGGATTTTTAAGAAATGAGACATCTTTGATACAGACTATCGGGCGTGCAGCAAGAAACGTCAACGGCCGTGTGATAATGTATGTTGATGACATGACAGAATCCGTTAGAAAAGCATATGAAACTACCCTTAGAAGGCGCAAATTGCAGATGAAATATAATGAAGTTCATGGAATCACTCCGAAATCAACTCAAAGAACATTGAAGGAAAAACTTGCTGAGGAAGATGAGAAATATAAGGTTAGGGGTGCAGATGTTGAAAGGATGCCTAAGGATGAACTTCGTCTGCTGATTAGGGATTTGGAAAAGGACATGAAGGATGCCGCTGCAAGGCTTGACTTTGAAAGAGCCGCAGATTTAAGAAACAAGCTTTATATCTTAAAAGGCTTTGACAAATAGTTTTCAGTTCTGTGAAAACTTTTTAGTTTTAATTTTTATTTGGATTAGAATATTGTTTTTGGTTTAAATTATTGTTAAAGGATTATAAAATTGTTTTAAAATCATATCAAAAAATATATTAATTAATTTGATAAAATAATTAATTAAATTAGTTAAGAGTATCTTTTAAGAAAAAATATTTATTTTAGAATTTCATTTTTTTTAGGAAAATTAAATTTCTAAAATTTTAAATATT
>NZ_JAZNAN010000043.1:0-8511 GCF_045586545.1 Methanobrevibacter sp. | reverse complement strand
TTATAAAAAAGAGTTTATGATTTCCAGTACTAAATATATTAGAATTTTTAACATTTATATGTTTGTAATTTAGGTATATAATCATTTTTATTTTATACTTTTTAAATTCAATTTTATTTTATAATTTTTTCAAAACGATTTATATATTTATTAACATCGATAATTATAAAAAAAGAATTTTGAAGAATAACTGGGCTATTCTTCAACATAGGAATCTAAATCAATATCTAATTCATCACAGATTCCTTTCAATTGTTCATATAATTTTTCATCAATTGCTACGCCATTAGCTTCAGCTTCAGCAATTCTTTTAACTTCCAAGTCACCAGGAATGGCTACAGTTTCGCCAGTTGCCCTAACCTGTGATACGAAATCTTCGGTATTTGCTTTGAATTCATCAAAGTCGACAAATTTGGAAGGGTCAATTACTACGTATAAGTCTCCTTTTGTACAGTCTTTATCAGGTGAAGCTGTACCGGTTACTCCATGACCGTATCCTGCTTGTACTAATGGTCCAGTTAAAATTTCAATTAATAATGATAATGCGTATCCTTTAAATCCACCAAATGGCAAAATGGATCCTTTTAATGCTTCATCAGGGTCATTTGTAGGGTTTCCATTTTCATCAAGTGCCCATCCATCTGGCAAATCTAGGCCTTTTCTTTTTGATTCAATGATTTTTCCACGTGCAGTTATTGAAGTTGCCATATCTACAGTAATGTATGTATCGGATGGAATTCCTAATGCTAAAGGATTTGTTCCAATTAAAGGTTCTTTACCTCCTAAAGGCGCAATTGCAGGGTCTGTATTTGCAAGCACGAGTCCAATACAGTTTTCCCTTAATGCTAAATCGGAGTAAAATCCAGTAACTCCAAAATGATTGGTATTGTGAACTCCAACACATGCAATACCCACTTCTTTAGCTTTTTTAATAGCGATTTGCATGGCTTTGTAAGATACTGCTTGTCCAAATCCGCTGTTACCGTTAATTAATGCAATTGCAGGAGTTTCTTTTTCAATTGTAATATTGTCTTCCAAGTTAATTGTGCCTGCTTTAATACTAATAAGGTATTGTGGGAATCTACCAAGCCCATGTGATGTAAATCCTTTCAAATCTGCGTCAATTGTCGCTTCTGCAACTAACTCTTGGTCTTCTTCGCTAGCCCCTAACTTAGCTAATATTTCTTTTACAAGAGCTATTTCTTTATCTTTCATTATCTTCATTATATCACTCCTAATTAGTTAATTAAATCAGTATTCAATTTGAGATCCTTCAAAGGCTTTGACTGTAATTTTTTCATCATCAGTTACGCTACCAATGATTTGGCAATCACAATATTCTTTTAAAGTATCCATAATTTTATCTGCTTCTGCCTCATCACAGATAACAACAAATCCGACACCCATGTTGAAAACTCTGTACATTTCTTTGATGTCGACATTTTGTTCATAAATCAGTTTGAATATTTCTGGAACTTCTGGGAGGTCGGTTATGTCATATCCTACACCTTTTTTCAAACGTCTAAGGTTTGTGAATCCTCCTCCGGTAATATGAGCAAGTCCATTAATTTTATATTCTTTTTCAAATAGGCTTACAATAGGTTTGACATATAATTCGGTTGGTCTAATTAATTCTTCACCAATGGTTGTTTCTCCATTTGGCATTTTATCATCTACAGTAAATCCTGCATCATTAAATAATGCTTTTCTGGCTAGACTGTATCCGTTTGAATGGATACCATTACTGTTTATACCAATTAAAACATTTCCAGGTTGGATATCTTCACCTGTAATGATTTTATCAATATCAACAAATCCTATACCAGTTCCTGCAAGATCAAAATCTTTAATAATTCCTGGAAGTGAAGCAGTTTCACCACCGATTATTGCGATTTTTGATTCGATTGCGCCTGCAACAAGTCCTTCAGCAATTTCAGCTGCTCTTTCAGGGTCAGGTTTTTCAACTGCAAGATAGTCCACTAATGCTATTGGTTCGGCTCCGACACATAGGATGTCATTTACAACCATAGCAATACAGTCAATTCCAACTGTATCATATTTGTTCATCATTTCAGCAATTAAAATCTTACTTCCAACACCATCAGTACTCATTGCAATAGCTTTGTCACCTAGTTTGACTAAAGCAGCATAATGACCACTGTCTGTAATAATATCTCTGCATTCTAATGTTGATTTAAGTTTATCAGCTAATTTTGAGACAGTAACAGCTTCTAAATCAATATCAACACCAGATTCTGAATAAGTAACCATTTTTACACCTATTTAAATAAAAAATAAATAATGTTGTAAGTTTACAACATTCTATATTATAGTAATACTTTGTTTTAATTAGTATATAATTATTAATGAATTCTCACACAATCTAAGTTAATTGGAGTTTTGGTCTCAATTTTATAACTTCTATGGATTGAGGATGCAAGATCCACAGTTTTGTATGGGTCTCCATGACAGGTAATGACTTTTTCAGGTCTTGGATTAAGTCTTTTAACGTATTCCATTAATTGTCTTCTGTTGGAGTGACCACTGAATCCATTAATTGTTTTAATCTGCATTTTAACACAGAATTGTCTGGTTCTTCCATCATCATCTTCAAGAGGAATCTCTTTCCAACCTTTTTGAACTCTTCTACCCATTGAACCTTCAGATTGGTATCCTACAAAGATTAATGTATTTTTTTCATCTTCACATAACCATTTGAAGTATTCTACGGAATTTCCTCCAGTTAACATACCGGATGTGGATAAGATGATTGCTGGTTGTCTTGATTCAACAATTTCTTTTCTTTGATCGAAGTTTTGAACCTTTTTAAACATGTCAGAAACAAATGGATTTCTGCCCATGTGGAAAATTTGATCTCTTAAATCTTTGCTTAAGTATTCTGGTCTTGCAGTGTGAATTGCAGTAGCTTCCCAAATCATTCCGTCAATGTAGATTGGCACTTCTTCAATTAAACCATGTCTCATGTATTCTTCTAAAACAACCATAAGTTCTTGTGCCCTTCCTACAGCAAATACAGGAACTAACACTTTTCCGCCACGTTTGAGTGTTTTGTAGATTGTTTTCATCATTTCTTTTTCAGCATTGTTTCTTGAAGGTTGCACATCTTCCTTTCCACCGTAAGTACTTTCCATAATCACGGTTTCGGCACGTGGGAATCTGATTGTTGCAGGTTCAAGTAATCTTGATGGTTCATATTTGAAATCTCCGGTATACACTAAATTATGAGCTCCGTCTCCAATGTGCATATGGCAGATTGCTGAACCTAAGATGTGTCCTGCATTATGTAAAGTTAATCTGATATCCGGTGAAATGTCAGTTACTTCACCATAATCAAGGGTAATTGTATTTTTGATTTGATGTTTTACATCTTTTGAGGTAAATGGTAAAGGATTGCCTTCTCTGTGGGCTATATCCAAATGGTCAAATTGTAAAAGAGTAGTCAAATCTCTTGTTGGAGTTGTACAGTATACTGGTCCATCATATCCATAATGGAAAAGATACGGTACAAATCCGCAATGGTCTAAGTGAGCGTGAGATATGATAACTGCATCCAATTCTTCAATTGAAAATTCTGGTGCATTTAACATTGGAAAAGCGCTTTTGTTGTCTGGTGCTGCAACATTAACACCACAATCTAATAATACACGACTGTTTGGTGTTTGCAAAAGCATTGATGAACGTCCAACTTCCTTAAATCCTCCCATTGAAGTTACTCTTGCCCAATCATTAGGGTATTTGCTTCCTTGGTGGATTTGGCGTCCAAGACGTTGCAATAATTTTTTCCTATCTTTACTGCTATTTTTCTGGATAGTCCTAATTTTTCCAATAATGTCTGAACTGATTGGTGGGGTTCTTAATATTTTAGGTGCCCATCCAGTATTCTTAACAATATTTCTTGATGTCACACCATATTTTCCGATAACGAGTCCAGGTTTTTTAGCAGTAATGACTACTTCACCAGTAACAGTATCAAAGTAAATATCGGTAATTTCAGCTCCTTCCGGAACTATTTCATGAATCTTATTAATAGTAGGTTCAGGTTCAAGTAAAGCACTTTTATCTGACCTAATGATAATTCTTTTTCTCAGTTCTTTTGCAAGTGACCTAATCAAGTCACCGTTTTCTGTTATTATCTCTGGATTTTTGGTATAAACTACTACTTCTGGTCCTTCAAATTCAACTTTTGAAACTTGAATTTCATCAGGTAGTTTTTGCAAAATCTCCTTTTTAATATCCTCTAAAATGTCTGAAGTCATATAATCCCTTCAAAAAAAGTTAGTGTATTAATAATAGTTTATGAAAAGCATTCAAGCTATAATGAGTAAATTTTCATAAACTATGTACACTTTTTTATATAAAAAAATAGTTAGTATATGAAAAATTAGTTTTGCTTATAAATTATCCAATATCTCTTTAATTTTTTCATTATCTAACATTTCAAAGCCGTCTTTGTCCACTTTAGCGACTAAATATCCGTTACCGGAATAAGTGTCACGTTCAGCAGCAGCTCTGATAGCTCTTATGGCTATTTCAATTCCTTCGTCAGTTGTCAAGTCATCTCTAAATCTGTCTTCAAGAACACCGTAAGCTACGATAGAACCTGATCCAGTTGAGATATAAGTGTCTTCAATCATACCGCCAGCAGCGTCTAATGAGTAGAGAGATGGTTTGTCTCCGTCCATTCCACCAAGTAATGTTTGAACATACATTGGTCCGGAACGTAAGATGTTAGCAGTTAATGATGCAGCAGCTTTAACGCTGATTGCGTCGTTGTTTCTCATTTGATATAGAGAAACTTCTGCTTCAATAACTTTCATTAAGCTTTGAGCATCTCCTACTGAACCTGCTATGGTTGTTACAATGTGATCGTCAATTTTAAATATTTTTTCTGCTACTTTGTGAGCTACAAGGTTTCCCATACTAGCTCTTCTTTCGCTTGCAAATACAACTCCATCTTTACAAGTAATTCCAACGGTTGTTGTACCTTCTAGTATTTTATCATCCATTTAAATACACCTCATACAAGTATTTAAAATATCTAATTTCAACTACTCATAGGTAATTTAACAAAATATAAATTAATTTAGTATTAATTTTATTTAAAATCAGAATCAATTATTAGTATAAACTAACAATATTAATATTAGCTATTTCAATATATAAACTTTTCTTATTAGGGTGTGTCGATGAAATATAAAAAAATTGGAGATATTCTAATTTTAGATAAAAATTACTCAAATGAGAATTATGAAAGATTATCTAAAAAACACAATGTTAAAACCATAATGAAGATCAGCCATATTCAAGGAACTAAAAGGGAACCTGTCTATGAGATTCTTTATGGAAATGAAACCGAAACCATTAACAAAGAAAATGGATGTTTGTTCAAACTTGATTTGGCAAAGGTAATGTGGTCAAAAGGAAACAACAACGAAAGATTAAGGATTGCCAAGCTCGTTGAAGATGGGGAGACAGTCATTGACATGTTTGCTGGAATCGGCTATTTTTCCATTCCAATTGGGGTTCATGCAAATGCCAAAGAAGTAATATCCATTGAAATCAATCCAAATTCTTATCATTTTTTATGTGAAAATATCAAGCTAAATAAATTAGATAATATTACTCCGATTTTGGGAGACTGTAAAGATGAGACTCCTAATTTTAAGGCTGACAGAATCATCATGGGTTATGTAAAAACAACCCATCATTACCTGCGCGTTGCAATTAATAGTTTAAATGAGGGGGGAATCCTGCATTACCATGAAACAGTCCCTGAAAAATTAGTCAACACCAGACCCATTTCAAGGATTGTTGCTGAGGCAAACGGCAGGGATGTGGAATTGATAAAAATAAATAAAATTAAGAAATATTCTCCCGGAGTTTGGCATGTTGTTGTCGACGCTAAGATAAATTAGCTATTTTTTCTAGAAGGTTTTCATTTAACCATTCGCCGTTTATGTATTTTTCATAAACACATAACCTTTCAGCCAGTTCAAATCCGGCATCATTGGTTAATTTTTCAAGTTCATCAATGCCTGGCCAAGGAGAAGTAATATTTACATAATCCGGACTCACAGGGGATACTCCGCCCCAATCGTCAGCACCACATAGTAAAAATATTTGGGCGGTATCATTGTTTAGGTTAGGCGGAACTTGTATGCTAACGGCGGCGTCTCCAAATAGTAAAGTTCCAGCAATTACAGTCCTTATCATATCTAAAAAAGTAGGTTCCGGGAAATTTTCCATTTCAATTCCAGGAATCGGTGTGAAATTTTGAATAATCACTTCTTGAATATGCCCATATTCATCGTATAAATCACGAATGGCGAGCAATGATTCAGCAACTTCTTCTTTTGTCTCACCAATTCCAATTAAAATTCCAGTTGTATATGGAATCTTAAGTTTTCCTGCATTTGAAATGGTTTCCAGTCTTAATTTTGGATTTTTGCCCGGACTTTTATTATGGGCGGGCAGTTCCATTAATCTGGATGAGGAATTCTCAAGCATTAAACCTAGGGATGCATTAACCTCTTTTAATCTTTTCAAATCTTCAAAACTAAAGTTTCCACCATTAGTGTGGGGCAGTAATCTTGTTTCATCCAAAGTCATCTGACAGATATCTACAATGTAGTCTATCATTTTGTCATAGCCATATTCCTGTAATTTCAACCTGACGATTTCTTCTTCATCAGCATCTTCGCCAAAAGTAAAGAGGGCTTCTTTACAACCATATTTCTCAGCTTCCTTTAAGCTTTCCAAAACTTCTTGTTTGGTTTTGAGAATGATTGCTTGGGGGTCATCAGGATTTTTTTTAAAATTACAGTATCCACAGTCATTTCTGCAAATTTCAGTCAATGGTATAAAAACATTTTTAGAAAAAGTAATAAGATTATTCTCCCTATATTGCACTGTTTGAGACATGTAATCTATTATCTCGCTATCAGTAGCATTTAAAATTTGGAGAATATCTTCTTTTGTTAAGTTTGAATGCATTATTTCCCTTCACGTTCAGAAACAGTAACTTCCACATAAAGTGGAGGAATTTCATTTTTGTCTTCCCAAATGGCTATTACCACGTCAAAACTTGGAAGTTCAAACACTTTGTATGCAACTACAAGTCCCATTGATTCAAGTTCTGCTTTCATTCTCATGAAACCGTGTTCATCAACGGCATCTGCATTTTTCACACTCTCTTTAATGTGTTTATCTCCAGATTTAAGGATTTCCCCAATTTCATCTGAAGTTGCATCTACTTCGGTTCCACCAAGAATTTCACCAATTTCAGTAAGTTTTGCATCAAATTCACTAATCGGTATTACTGTTCTTGATCTTCCTCTAACAATTAAAATTCTATCATTGTTAATTGCAGGTCTTGATCCTTTAAAAGAATCAAAAAAACCCATTACCTGTCCTGCAATTTCATAGGTTTTTTTCATTAAATCAAATCCTATTAAATATTTAATTCTTCTTTTAATTCACCTAATGTAGTTACTTTTTCAGCAAATGCATTGTGTCTGTGAATACTTTCCTGATTTTCTTGACGTGCAGTTATTATTGTATCGTCAGGCAAATCAGAATATTTTTTAGCTATTTTTTCCATCATGTTTCTAACACAATCTTCAACAAAAACAGGTTTTCTGTGTGCATTCATAACAGTTGCATTTTCATCAGGTCTTTTAAGTAATTCACAAACTGGTGAACTCATAGAATCTTCAATGATTTTGATAAGGTCTTCTGCTTTCACAGTCTTCTCTTCAGGAACTTCAATAAGTAATGTTCCAACTCCCCTCTGGTTGTGTGAAGCAAAAGTAACTGTATCCAGCACCTTTTGTGTAGTTTCTTCATCTAAAAATTCTAATAATTTGAGTTTATCTGATTCTCTTACAGATTCCTGTGCACAAGGACAAACTGTCATTCCAATAACTTCAGCACCAATGCTTTTTTTGATTTCGACGGAACCGTCATCATCTCTAAAACCTTCAGCTTTAGCTATTAACTTAGCCATTTCCTGGGTTTTGTTTTTGGTCACTGGTGACTCCTTCATGAACATGAAATCAGTTGTCATGGAAATCTCAACATGTTTTGCATATTCATGTTTGGTCATCATTTTGTCAACAATCTTTGCACATAATGATTCAATGTCTACTGTAGAATCTTTAGCAACAGTTTCGAGAACTTCGCTAATTGCTTCCGGGTTCCTAGACATGTGAACACCCTTTTGATCATTTGGTAAGTCTACAAATGCGTCAAAAGTAGGCAATAAAATTATTGGCCTTTTATTTGTTCTTTCTAGTTGTAATAATTTCTTTACTCCAGTTACACCTACTCTAGTTAATTTAATAGGTATGCTTGGAGCGTCGTCTTGAGTATCGGGTAAGCAAACTGCCAATTTCATAACCTCTAATATAATTAATTAAATATTATATTTTTTGTATTTCTTTATTTATATACTTAGATAGAATTCATATTCATTTTGAAATATTGAAATTA
>NZ_JAZNAN010000042.1:0-5579 GCF_045586545.1 Methanobrevibacter sp. | reverse complement strand
AAATGAAAAAGACACAACCCCTGAATCTGACAGCGGCAAAATTTCTTTGAGATTTGTAGAAGAAATTGACCCGGAAGATTATTTTGGAGCAAAAAAATAGGAGGAAAAGTATGGATTTTTCTTTTAGAATTGAGGAATTAGAAGTATTGAACGAGCTTTTGACAAATCAGTAGCCAGAAATGATTATAATTTTAGTATTGATGGATTAGAGTCAACAAAGGATATTCTGCTCTAACAAGGCAACAAAAGGATTTTTTCGATAAAGAAATTTTCGATAAATTTAACATTAATCAGTATTTTACAGGAAAAGGCTTTACAGCTACAATTGACGAGAATGTTTTTGGTACTGGAGAAATGGTACTGGAATCAACAGGTAAAGAAACATTGCCATTGAGTAATGTAAAATATATAACATATCGTTATTCTGTTGATAAAGATTGTAATATAAAGTTATATAACGTTTATGATTAGGAGGATTAATTATGAAGACAGAAGAAAAGGTTGTTGATTGTATTTTTATTCAAGATAAAGAATTCTTAAAAATAAGCATTCACGAATATTATACATATAAAAATACAGAAGGATTATACTCAACATGCTATCTTCATAATGAAGATATACTGTTTGTTCTTAATACATTCAGGAAAATAGGGAAAGAAGGGTATGATTGTTGGGGTGGTGTTAAAGAAGTAATAGAGCATAATGAGAATGATTTTATTATGATTAAAATAAGTCATGGAAATGATAAAGGTTCTTTTGGTTTAGCACAATTATCAATTTACAACGAAAAATCTGGACCATCAATTACATTTGAATACTACGTAGATGATCCAATGAATCCAGAAGATAGCTTGTATAAATTTCTGATGGAATTGGAAAAATATGTGCCAAATGAGGATAAAGACAAAATAATCCCACAGTGGAGATAATTATGAATCAACATGTTCCTGGGACTAAATATGATGATTCTTACAAAAAACTTGGTGATATTATTTATGACTTTACTGGTGCAAGTAATTTATTCACAGGCTCAGGTATTACAGCCTCAGCAAATGGTATAGAAAACATAGAAAGAGGATTCAATAACTACAAGGGGTTTGATATTTCAGAGATGAGAGATTATCAAAATATCAAGATATTCAGATTTGAAGTCATCAATGACACTTCAAAAAAGATTAAGCGAGTCTATGTAAAGGAGCTAAATCAATGAGTGTAAATTTTGAATATAATTTTGAAGAATTAGAAAATGATGAATTAAAAATAAATGGTAAAAGAACAGATTCTTTTGGAGGAGAAGTCTGGGATTCAATAATAATAAATAGATCCTGGATTTCATGGATAATAACAACATTAAGAACCGCCACTATTGATGATTATGAAACATGGAAAAAAATTATAAAAAACAAATATGATAATTGTGAGCTAATGTTAATTATGAATCCAAGGGAAACAGACTATTCATATTTAAAAATACTTCCATTTTGGTCAGAAGAAAAAAAAACTACTCCTGGAATAGAGATTCCTTATTTATCATGGAATAAAACAAAACTAATGTCAGAATTTATTGAACCATTTTTAGTAGATTTGTCAAAATTTCTGTCAGAGGAAGAAAGAAACAAATTGCCAAAACCATGGAATGAAAATGAAAAAGACACAACCCCTGAATCTGACAGCGGCAAAATTTCTTTGAGATTTGTAGAAGAAATTGACCCGGAAGATTATTTTGGAGCAAAAAAATAGGAGGAAAAGTATGGATTTTTCTTTTAGAGTTGATGAAATAAATAAAACCGAAATAAAGTTATCAGTTAGTAAATTTACAGGTTCTATAATCTTACGAAAAGAAATGTGTTTATGGATAATAAATACATTGCGTAATGCAAGCCTGGATGATTATTATACTGAAGATAAGAAGTGGGAAAATAAGAAATTTAATATATCATTAAAACATCTTTTAATAAAAACAAGTTATTTTGTCCGTTCAACTCCATATTCACATATTCAAATTTATCCATGCTGGATTGATGAAAAAAAACGCTCTGCCCCTGTTACTATTCCATATAATAAAGCAGTACCAGAAATTTTAATGTCAGAATTTATTGAACCTGTATTAGCGGAACTTGAAAAATATGTTCCGACAGAAGATAAAGGTAAAATTGCAAAACCATGGAATATAAATGCAAAAATGGAAGAATATAAAAAACATCGGGAGGAGGAAAATAAAAATCCAGGACAACTTAAACTTAAATATGTTGGAGAAATTAGTCCTTCAGAGTTGTTTAATTAACAAAATCCATACCATATTGACCGTTTACAGGCTACGGGAGAGATGAAAATATATCGTTTTGAAATAACAAGTGATATATCAAAACCAATAAAATTAGTTGAACCAGGAGCAAAATAATGAAATACAGTCACAAGATTGAAGAAATAGAAAATGGGGAATTAAAACTAATTAGCAATGAGGCAGGTACCATAGATTCAATAATTATCACGAAAGCAATGATACCATGGATAATCAATACGTTGAGAGGTGCTTGTTTTGAGGATTATAATAGTGAAAAAACCAAATGGCGAGAGAAAATTAATGATTGTACAGTTTTAATTGGAACGGATTTTTTTGTAGAACGAACACCATATTCTTATATAGAAGTATATATTTATTGGGGTTCTAATAATCCCAAAAACTCAGCCCCAATAATAATCCCATACAATCGCCAATTTAAAGAACTAACAATGTCAGAGTTTATAGAACCATTCCTGTGTGATTTGGAAAAGTATTTGACAAAGGAAGAGCAGGAAAAACTTTTAAAACCTTGGTCAATAAACCAGACAAGAGAACAAGTTGTAGAAAAGTGGCAAAAGACACATACAAGTGATCCAAATGAAATAAAAATAAACTTTGTTGGAGAAATAGACCCAAAAGATTATTTTGGAGCAGACGCAAAAAAATAGGAGTAAAAATATGGAGTTGCAGGAACCGTTGCAGAGTGGTATAATCCAAACGACACGTCTATAAAATGGTTTGATGGTGGAGCGCCACAATTTCTGACACCATTGAATGTACGTGACATGAAAACTTTGGGCATAGTCACTGAAGTGGAATAGGAGGAAACACAATGAAAAGAAGGGAATTCGAGAAAAGAGTGAAGGACGAGAATCTGAAGATGGAAGATTATGATATTGCGCTTGACCACTATTATGACGGTCATCCACACTTCATGGGCTGTGTAAAAAAAAATGGGAAATGGGTGACATATGCTACAGACTTTAGAGATGGACATGCCTATATTATTGATTCGTATGCTACAGAAGACGAGGCATTCTCAGACTTTTATCTATTAATAAAGAGTCAAATTAAAGCTGAAACACTATACGGACCACCGAAAAGGGATTAATGGCCTTGTCCAAAAATCTTGTGTAAACGACACGTCGATAAAATGGTTTATGAGGTGCACCCCAAAGTTGGATATGTCAATACAGTTCAATTTTAGGAGGTGCCTGGACATTCCGGTCACGTTCCTTGCCCTATGATAAATCAGGTTGTAGTTTGATTTCATAACCGGCCAGACAGCCTCGATTCTGTTCCCGGCCAGCATGAGCTGGTGTTGTTCCGCCGCCAACTGCCCGCCCACAGTCGCTACACCATCTGCGCGCCTCTTCCCTTGGCTACTTTGATAGTTTCCAAACACCCTCCAACACACTACATAGCATCTTTTACAAATTGTTTAATGAACAAAATGTCAACAGATTTTTGCTCTGAATCATTCATTACCATGTAATCTAATAGCCTATCGCTCACATCGTCATCAACAAACAACTTATGGAGGTTTAAGTAAAAACTTTCTATCGTTTCATTATCCACACATTCAATGGTTTGTGGCATATATGTTTCTTCTGCATATTGATAAGCAGCTCGAATTATATATGCCAAAGTATTTGCGATGCACATCCAAACAGCTTTATTATTTTCATTCTTCTCCAATTGCATATATGTCATAATATCCTTTTCATCTACATTTTCTAAATAAAAATACAGTTGGTCTGCATCAATACTTTTGGATTGTATCCATTCCCAGCATTTTTGCAGTGCCTCCACAACAAGCCCATATCCATCAGAACACAAAATTCTATCTACAATCAAATCGCATAATGCCAACAAATATATTTCTTTAGCCTCTTCACTCAAACTATTGAATCCAAGCATTTTACCCTTCTCCCTTATTCAGCATATTGGCCACTCCCAACTTTAAAAGCTAATTTTTCATTAGGTTTTATGCCTTCGACGGCTTCAGATGTAACATCTACCAGGTCGAATTTCAAGTTTTAATTGAACTTATAAAAAAGGCGTAAAACCTTAAAATTTTAATCATCTCAAAAAACAAGGAAACTACACCATGACCAGAAACTATCTGATTGAAGAAATATCCCGTCTTAATCCCTTAAATCAGGTCTATCGTTTGAATCATTGGCTACAAGCTGGAGTATAAGAACTTGGCTTGCAAGAGTCTTAATCCCTTAAATCAGGTCTATCGTTTGAATCCCTAATGTAATGTACCGGATGTTTGAATGCTCGAATGAGTGTCTTAATCCCTTAAATCAGGTCTATCGTTTGAATATGTTGCTGATGAAATCCGTGACCGAAAGGTCAGAGAGAGTCTTAATCCCTTAAATCAGGTCTATCGTTTGAATTCTTAATGGGCTTGATGATACTCACAAGTATCTGTGTCTTAATCCCTTAAATCAGGTCTATCGTTTGAATTCATCTCCCTGAATGGAGAAACCATCCGTCTTTCCTGCGTCTTAATCCCTTAAATCAGGTCTATCGTTTGAATAAATCAACCTTTTTATGGGATTTGGGTGGAGTACAATTTTGTCTTAATCCCTTAAATCAGGTCTATCGTTTGAATTGATGATACAATCGATATTGATTGTATGAATACACTGAATATGTCTTAATCCCTTAAATCAGGTCTATCGTTTGAATTGGAGGACATCCAGGTGGATGACACCTTCGTTCTTCCGGTAACGTCTTAATCCCTTAAATCAGGTCTATCGTTTGAATTCGCTGAATGGATGCTAAATACCGGGGTGACTTTGCAGAGTCTTAATCCCTTAAATCAGGTCTATCGTTTGAATAGGCTATGACCTCGTTGCAAAGGTCCGGCGGATGATAAGGTCTTAATCCCTTAAATCAGGTCTATCGTTTGAATTTAGTACTTATGAAATTGATAGCGTCGCCTCTCAGTTGAGTCTTAATCCCTTAAATCAGGTCTATCGTTTGAATATAGAAACACAAGGAGACGTTTATGAGAATGTATACAAGGTCTTAATCCCTTAAATCAGGTCTATCGTTTGAATAAGGCCCTTATTAAGGCCGATCTCGAAATCTCACTTAACGGGTCTTAATCCCTTAAATCAGGTCTATCGTTTGAATTGGAGACGTGTTAACTATGAGTTCTGGAGATTACATAATGTCTTAATCCCTTAAATCAGGTCTATCGTTTGAATTGGAGACGTGTTAACTATGAGTTCTGGAGATTACATAATGTCTTAATCCCTTAAATCAGGTCTATCGTTTG
>NZ_JAZNAN010000041.1:0-10800 GCF_045586545.1 Methanobrevibacter sp. | reverse complement strand
AAAAATTTAGGTAAGGATAAAATTATTATTTTTTGCTAAATTAATATGATTATTATAGGAAGTGTAATCAAAGAGATTACAGTGTTAATCAATATACAGTCCGATGTCAATTCATAGTCAAGTTTGTATGTAATAGAAAGTAACAATGACATCATACCTGAAGGCATTGCCGCTTCTATAACTGAAACTTTAAACTGAAGATCAACTAATCCAATTTGTGATGCAATGACAAATGCAATTAATGGGAAAAACGCAAGCTTCATGATTGATGTGAAAACAATCATGGATTTGCTTCTTGAAATCGCTGAAAAATCAATAGACAAACCTAATGCAATCATAATCAAAGGGATAGCTCCTTGACCCAGATAATTGACAGCATTATCAATTACAGGACCGATTGGAATAGCTAACCAATTAAAGCACAACCCTAAAACTACTGCCCACAATGGAGGAAAAAGTGCGATTTTCCTCACAGCCGATTTAAAAGTGCCTCCAAATTTTAATATTAAAACAAAAGACAATAGCAGAAATATACACAAAGTGGCCATGTCACAGAATATTGCTCTTAAAAATCCCGCTTGACCATAAATACCTAAATTAACCGGATATCCCATGAATGCAGTATTAGCAATCATGACTGTCACAAGAACAGACCATAATGTAATATCATCCAAATCGAATTGTTTTAAAATGAAGTATGAAACAATACCTGTTACAATTGAAGAAGCTAGAATTATAAAAGGTAAAATACCTAATTTTGGAATTAAAGATAAATCTGCTGTATAAATGGCATGAAAAATCATGCAGGGCATTAAGATATACATTACTATTTTATTAAAAGGTTCAATATCCTTTTCAGATAAAAAATCAATTCTTTTAAGGAAATATCCCAAAGCAATCATCAAAATGATTGATAAAATAGTAACTTCAATAGCATCCATATAATTAAAATTAATTAAAAAAGTATATAAAATTATTTAGAAAAAAAGAAAAGAATAAAATTAACTAACGATACCTTCGCTAGTAATTTTAAATACACATTCACCTTCAGGCAAATGAGGGGAATCCACTAAACGTGCGATTCTTTTTCCTGCCAATCCTTTTTTAAGCCAGATTCTATAAGTAGAAGCGTGACCTAAAACATGCCCCCCAATAGCTTTTGTAGGACTTCCGAAGAAGGAATCAGGTTTAGCCTGAACTTGGTTAGTAATGAAAACCGCAACATTGTATGTATTAGCAATTTGTTGAAGTGAATGTAAATGTTGGTTTAATTTTTGTTGTCTTACAGCTAAAGACTCTCTTCCAACATATTCTGCTCTGAAATGAGCCATTAATGAATCAACAATGACTAATCTGACATTTGTTCCACCTTGAATTAATTCATTAATCTTATCAACCATTAAAATTTGGTGAGAAGAGTTAAATGCACGTGCAACATGAATTCTTTGTAATACTTGTTCAACATCTAATTCGAACCCATTAGCTATTTGTCTAATTCTTTCAGGACGGAAAGTATTTTCGGTATCTACAAATACACATTCGCCGTCGAGTCCGCCAAGTTCTTTTGGCAATTGAACAGTGACTGCTAATTCATGGGAAATTTGACTTTTACCAGATCCGAATTCACCAAATACCTCAGTGATTGATTGAGTTTCAATACCTCCACCAATTAAATCGTTGAATTCTTGGCTTCCTACAGTAATGTGACCAACGTCTTTTCTTCTTTCGTCTACTTCTAATGCAGTTTCAAAGCCTATATCTTCTGCTCTACGTGCGGCTTCAATTACTTTTTCGGCAACACCTTCACCGATTTCGGCTTTTACTGATAATTCTTTTGGAGTAGCGGTGGCTAATCTCATCATATCAGCGAAACCTGCATCTACTAATTTTTCTGCTGTTTTTTCACCAACACCTGGTAAATCACTTAATTCAACCATAATAATCAATTCCTTTGTTTATTTAAAAATATTTAGATAAAATTTTCTTAGGATTTAACCTAGATTCTTCAGTATATTCATTGAAACTCACATTAGCTATAATTTCAATAGTTACGCCTTTAAGGTCTTCAAGTTTTCCTTCAATACTATAAGCATCATCCATCAAACTTACAATCTCTTCTTTTTTCATTTCAATTAACTCTTCAGCCAATTTATCAAAGAATGTCACTTGAATCTCACCGGTTTCATCTTCAATTCTTGTTGGAATCATAAGAGTATAATCCGGTTCATCAAAGTTATAACCACAATTGTCACATACACCCTCTTCCATGGTGTTTTCAACATTAGCATTACAGTTTGGACATCTTTCAAGAATATTCCTCTCTGTACCTACATCGATGATTTTACCTGTGACATGAACGTTAGTGTCATTTTCAGCTAAAGATTCTATAGTTTTTGGAACATATATCGCTTCCATAATTTCATCTTGAGACGGTAACTTCTCTAATTCATTTTCACTAGGTTCTAAAATAGTGGTAGATCCAGAAACATTTGCATCAATACGATTTGTATTGTCGTTGTATCTGAAACGAGGATTTTGCAATTTAATAGCTTGGCCTATTTCAAATTCTCTTTTTGCGTCATCATTCCAAAGAACAACAATAATGGATCCTGTATCATCAGCAATTTCTATATTTCTAACAAATCCTGGTCCATTATCTCTTTCGAATTCACGAACATCATACATTTCGATTATTCTACCAATTATAATCTTATCAGTTTCATCCTCTTCAGCATCTGAAATAGGAATGTAATCATAAAGAGCTTTTTCCAATGTTTCCAATTTAGGAATGAACATTGAGGAAGCTTCTTCTTCTGATAGCCTAATAATTCTAGAACCACCGCCAACGTTTAAATCAACACTTTCCCATCCCATTCTTGTTCTGGCATTTTCAATTCTATATGCTTCTCCAACTTCGTAAGCGCCTTCAGCCTTTTCATTCCAAAGAGATAATCTTACTTTACCGGATTCATCAGCAACCATTGCAGAACGAACTTTACCTATTTCATCATTATCTCTTGCGAATTCACGAATGTCTTCAAGAGATAAAATTCTGCCTACAACATCGATTTCAATACCGTCATCATCAATCATTTGTACTTTGCCGATTGGGGTAGGATGTAAATCTGCTTTCAAAGATTCCAATTCATCCAATTCCTCTTCAGATAAATTTTTAGGATTAATGCTGATTTGAGTATTGAAATTGGTGTTCATTGAATATTGACTTTGGGTGTATTCGTCATAACGAACTTCCCCGCCGATAATCTTAATGATGTCTCCTTTGTTTATTGGAAGTTTAGTATCGTCACCCCAAACAGTGACTCTGATTTCACCAGTCAAATCTCTTACATCGAAGTTTCTTAATCTACCTTCAGTATTATCAGTTTTCCTTAAAAATGTTTTAATGTCCTGAAGTCTGGATACGATACCCTTGATATTGACATCCTTCTGTTCGCTTACATCTCCAATAGGAGTGAATTCTTGGACAATTTCCGGAAGCTCATAATCTCCCTTAATAATTCTTCCATCCCAATGAGTTAAGGAAATCTCTTTTTCTCCATCTCTGTTTTCTCTTTCACGAGCTTGGGCCTGTAATATTTTTACGGTATCCCCATCTTCAAGTCCTAACTCCTTAATTAATTCAACATTTTTATTCCATAAAGTGTAGGTAATTTTACCAGATTTGTCTACTAATTCAAGAGATGCAACTTTTCCTTCCTTACCGTTTTTCTCATAGCTTCTGATTGTAGGAATCCTTACAATTCTTGCAATAATATTTACTTTGGTTTCTGGTTTAATGTCAGCAATGTCAGTGATCTCTTCTTCATATGCTGGGAATTTTGAAGGGTCTTCATCTAAGTGTATTACAGGAGATCTTGGTCTTAAATTAGCTTCAAGGCCAGTGTAGCCTTCTTTAACATCTACATTTTTAATTTGAATAATGTCTCCCTCTTTAACATTTTTAAGAAGCTTAATGTTTTGAGTCCAGAAAACAGCTCTTATTTTACCAGTGTTGTCTTGTAATTCGACATTGCAGACTTCACCGCTTGCGCCTTTACGGGTTTTAAATGATCTTGGATTTGAAATTGAAACAACTCTTCCGGAAACTGTGACGTCTCTACTATTTTTTTCAAGTTTATCAATGGTATCAACAGCATATTCCGGCCTTTCAGAAATGGTTTCAACTTCTTCATCTTTTAATTCGCCGGCAACCATTTCAGCATATGGTGTATCATCAACTATAAAATCAGCACCTAAATTATCTCTATTTTTAAACTCGTTCATTCTGGCTATAAAGTCCTCTTTAGATATTTTATCCTGAACTTTTTCATAAATTTTTAAGATATCTTCAGTCATTGTGATTTCTGATTCCTCTTCATCATTTTCCAATGGAATTTCAAAAGGTACTTCTTCGGAAGTTTCACTTTTTGACAATCCTGATGAAATATCAATATCGTGATTTTTCAAAACTTCACGTGCACAGTCTAAATCTGTTACAAATGGTACTTCTGAACCAAAGCCTTCACGTGCTTCTTCCATTTCAGCGAGGAATTCATCTTCAGAAAGTTGGTCTTTAATTTTTTCATATAATTCTTTAATTTCGTCTTGCATACCAAACCCCTCATAGAAAGTTAATTATTAATTTATAATTAGAATGTATATAAAGTATTAGAGAGAGCATTTGTAAAGTAATCTCATACTCTAATATTAAAAAAATTTAATATAAATATTGTCCAAATGCACACTTGTGAAAAAATGAAAAAAAACTAATATGCATTAGGATTCTTCTTAACTACAGTTTTAATCATTATAGCCAAGTCCAAACCCATGTGCCAGTTTTCTACGTACTCAATATCGTATTCTATACGTTTTCTAATAGAAGTGTCTCCACGGCAACCATGAATCTGCGCCCAACCAGTCAACCCTGGCTTAACTTGATGTTTTACCATATATTTCGGAACGGTCTCCTTGAATTGTTCAACAAAATAAGGTCTTTCTGGTCTTGGTCCAACTACACTCATATCCCTTTTCAAAACATTGAAGAATTGAGGTAGCTCATCAATACTAGTCTTTCTAATAAAGTCTCCAACTCTGGTTTTTCTTGGATCGTCTTTAGTAGTCCATTCGGATTTTTCTTCACTAGGGTCTTGAACTTTCATACTACGGAACTTATACATCATGAATGGTTTGCCGTTGTGGCCTATTCTTTCCTGCTTAAATATGATTGGACCCGGAGAAGTCAATTTAATTGCAATTGCAGTAATAATCATGATTGGAGAAGTTATGATGATAGCTATAATTGAAATAATATAATCAGATGTGTATTTTAAAAACTTATTAAACTCATCGTCCAATGGAACATAGCGTATATTAATAATTGGAATGTCCTCAATCATGTCTACTGACGGTTGGGCGGGGAAATATCTAATGTAGTCTGGAATAATTTCCGCCTTAATTCCAACTCTTTCACAGCTTTCCACAAGTTCATCGATTTTATAATAATATTTCAAAGGGATAGCTAAAACAACTCTATCGTATCTATGACGATCAAGAATTCTATCTATGTCTTTAAAAGCACCAATAACTTTGCTTCCTTCAATTTCACGACCGATATGTTCAGAACGACCTAAAAATCCGCTTACAACAAATCCCAAATACGGATTTTCACGGATTCTGCGTGCAAACGTGAACGCCAAATCATTATCACCGACAATCAGGATATGCTTGATATTCCTATTATTCACGCGAATCTTCTTTAAAATGCTTCTGATTACAAATCTTTCAATAATGCCAAAGAATGTGGCAATAATAGCTAACAAGAACAGCATAATTCTTGAAAAGTCGGGCTGATTTATAATGAACAGAATTGAAACTAAAGTAATGAATGCTAAAATATTTACTTTAATAATTTGGGTAGCTTCTGAAAATATATTCTTATAGGTTCTGCGCGGCTTATAAAGGCCAAATGCAAAATATAAAATCAGATAAACGGGAATTACGGCAAATGTAAAAAACATTAGATAACTTAAGTAGCCTAAATGGCCTCCAATTGGGCCAAACAATGTTGTTTTAAATCTTAACCATAATGCGCAAAAAAGAGAGATGCCTATTACTAATACATCAAGCAATACTAATGTAATATTCAATATGCGCTGATTCTCTTTTATCATAATAACTACCAAAAAACTAGTTTATGTTTAATATATTGTATTATAATATATTTAATCTTTCTTTTTAAAGAAATTTAAAACTAGTTTAAAAACACATAAAAAAGCAATTCCCACATAAACCACGAAGTTTACAATAAATGAAGAGTCTTTTGCATTGTGTTTTTTATAATAAATATACATTGCGCGGTGAAACTCATAAATAAGTTTGGATTTTTGTTTTTTACTGCTTGCACCTTTAAAATGGGTTATGATGGCTTCACCATAGTAGACTATCTTCCAGCCGGCTTGCTTGATTCTATAGCAAAGGTCAATATCTTCGCCGTACATGAAAAATGTCTCATCCAAAAGGCCAATCTCATCAAGCACTTTAGCTCTCATGAACATGAATGCGCCGGTAAGACAGTCGATTTCATATATCTCATCATCCGGCAAATTTGTCAGATTGTAATTGTCGTCTTTGCTGTTGGTTGGAATATGGAACAGCTTAAAAAATGAATTTTTAGCATTTGGGAAACTTCGTTTACATGCCTTATCCAATTGCCCATCTTCTAAAAGTACCCTGCAGCCTGTTGCCCCAACATCAGCATGGGATTCCATATATTGATAAATGTCTTCTAGTGTATTTTCCCAAACTACAGTATCTGAGTTTAAAAGTAGAATATATTTTCCCTTAGCGATTTTTAATGCTTGGTTATTTCCTGCTGCAAAACCGTTGTTTTCGGCTGATGCAATGAACTTAACATTATCTTTAAAATAATCCCTTAAACGTGCTAAACTATCATCACCGGATGCATTATCAACCAAAAGGATTTCATAATTAAATGAGTAATCATATCTGAAAATAGATTCGATAGTATTTTTTGTAAGCTCAAAAGTTTGATAATTTACAATTACAAAAGAAAGATCCATAAAACTCACTAGCTATTTTTTTAAAAATTTGAAAGTATTTATTATTAATCTGTATTCGATTTTAAAATAATTTTTCGTATTTTTTGAGTTAAATTTAACTTTATCAATTTTGCTTCTTGTGGACAAACCCTCTTTTAAACCAGCCAGATAAGTAGAGCCAAATCCTTTTTTAACAAAAAATAAGTATTTTATGAAAAATCCTAAAAACAAAAAGATGAAATTAGTAATCTTTAACGGGATTGGAAGGTTTTTATAAACCACCCAAACATTGTTTCTGGCAGCCAATCTAACCTTAAACTCATTATATCTGCTTCCTGATGTAGCACTACCAATATGATAAACAATAGCATCGGGGCAAAGCAGATTCCTAAATCCATTGATTTTTGACCTTAACGCTAAGTCAACATCCTCCATATAAGCAAAGAAATTATCATCAAAAAGGCCAAGTTCCTCCAAAATGGATTTTTTATACATTGCAGCACCAGCGCAACTGGAAAATATCTCTTTAACCTCTACAAATTCGCTTGAAGGATGGTTTTCACCTGTCTTTTTAGTCCATGCAAGTAAGTTGTATTCATCACCAACATCATCGATAAGTTCTTTATTATTATACTGAAGCATTTTTGCTTGAACTGAGAAAATATCATCATTTGATGTGATTAAATCCATTAATGCCTTAATTGAACCTTTTTTAATTTCAGTATCATTATTTACTGAAAAAATTAACTCGTTTCTAGCTTTTAAAATTCCCTGATTAACAGCTGGAGCAAAACCAAGATTTTCAGTGTTTTCGATTAAAACCAGCGGAAAATTAAACCTACTATTTTTAAGATAATCCCGGCTGGCATCACTAGAGGCATTGTCTATGATAATGACCTCATCAATATATTCACTATCCTCATTAAGTGAATTTAAAAATGTTTTTAGGAATTTTTCCCCATTATAATTTGGTGTTACAACAGAAACCTTCATGTCAATCAATCGAATTTTTTAATTTTTTCCATGAATTATAATATAATTTAGGATTTAATAAAAATAGCTTAATTTTATACTTGAATTTTTTATCCCCTTCAAACTTAGATAATTTTGTAAATAAATCAAGCTCCTCCATTTTGGAAATTACCTCATCGAAATCATAATTGTTATAAAAGAAATAATTCATGTTGCCAAAAATTGCTTTTGGAATTCTAGATGTAATTATTAAATCGGCCAAATCGTTCTTTCCGAGTTCTTTATAAAATTCGGCTAAATCTTCAAATATTTTTACAATGTCGAAACGTCTGAAATCAGATGTTCTTATTGCTGAATCCCCTCTCTGGATATAGTAATATGTTGCCTCATTACTAATTGCAACATCCCTGCCATAAGCTAATGCTTTAAGTGCAAATTCAATGTCTTCACCGTAAATCGCATCAGTATTAAACAGTATGTTGTTTTCCTTAATAATGCTGGTTTTATACATTATTTGGCAAAATGATAGGGGAATGTCCATGTTCAGTTCCATCTTTATTAAATCATCCCATGAAATTTGTCTTTTTGAAAAGTGATGAGGTGTTGATAATTTTTCACCGTCCTTTTTAATCAATTGAATTAAGCTAAAATCACTTTCACCATTATATAATTCAGACAAGTGGTTTCCAGTAATATAGTCATCTCCATCTACAAAAACCAGATAATCCCCTCTAGCTTCTTTAATGCCGCAGTTACGGGCGCTGCTGACTCCTGAATTTTCCTGATGGATAACTTTATATTCGATTAATGATTTAGATAACTTTTCATTAATGATGTCTAGACTATCATCAGTTGATCCATCATCAATGACTATCAGCTCATAACTGTTAAAATCTTGATTAATGATAGAATCCAGTGTGCTTGAGATATATTGTGACAAATTATAAACGGGAACAATAACACTAACCTTAATATTATCCATTTTACCTACCTTCATTTAAAAGAAAATCGACTACCCTTTTAGATGAGTGGCCATCTATTTCATCAAATTGTGTCTTTACAAACTCTGATATCCTATTAATATCAAACTCATTATTCTTAATCACTTCTATCAGCTCATCTGAAGTGTAAACGATTGGCCCCGGAACAGTTTTTTTAAAGTCATAATAAAATCCACGTTCGTTTGTCAAATAACTATCCAAATCATAAGTGAAAAATACAATAGGCCTATTCAAAATTCCATATTCAATCATTATAGATGAATAATCCGTTATTAACATGTCACTTATCAACATTAACTCCTGTTCACTTTCCCAATCACTAACATTAATGTAGAGACTTTGAGAAGATATTTCATCATCATAAAAGTTCTTAATTTTTGGATGAAGCCTTAAGGCCAAAATGTAATCATTGCCTAATGTTTGATTAAACTTTTCCAGATTCAAGAAATCAAACACATTATTGAACTTTTCCTCATCTCTGAATGTTGGAGCATAAAGAATGATTTTTTTATCTTGGGCAATATTGTACTTTCTACAAAAATCTTCTTTCAATTTATTTAAATCATGATTTTCAAAATAGTAATCCATTCTAGGAAGTCCAAAAGCTTTAATTTTACTTTTAGAAATTTGGAAAGCTTCAGCATACTGATTTGAAATGTTATTAGAAGTAGTTATTAAATAATCAATGTTATCGGAAATTTTTGAAAGCATTTCTTTACTTTCGCCTTCAACAGATCCTCCAAATTTTTTAGAGGCCCCCGGAGCGTGCCATAGCTGAACAACAGTATTTTCAGGTTTGAATTTCATAAAAGCAATAGGGAAAAAATTATCATTTAAAAATATGTATTTTGAACTTGCAAGCATTTTAAAACCGTTAAATGAAATTTTATCTTTGTAAAAAAAGTGAAAGTCAAAATCTCCTCTTTTTTCGAATTCTTTTTTGATATAATCAAGATTACCTTTAAACGATTCTCTAGAATCGATTACAAATGAAATCCTGTTATTTTCAATATGGGCATGCTTAAATAATCCAAATATGAGCCCATAAATTCTATGCTTTAAATAATTCATGTTAACAGCTTTATAATATCTAATGGAAGAAAGCAATCATACCAGGTAAGGCTCCAGCCATTGCTTGAATACCTAAGATGAAAATTGCCAAACCGCCAATAAAATTAATGTAACGAGCATATTTCATTGCAGCTTTTGTAGCAAAAGTGCCGATTGAAAGCCAGCAGACAACAGCGATTAAACTTAAAATAGCAAGAATGAGTGGATTAACATGAGAATCTACACCTTGAGCTGCCAAAATCAAGTTTTCTATGTTTCCAAAAATAATCAAAATTAAAAACGGCTTTAACTCATCAAGCATGTTAGACACCCCTGATTGATTTTATCATGGCTTGAAGACCTAAAACAAAAATAGCAAAACCGCCTATAAACTCAATAAAATCGACATAATTAATTAAAAGTTGAGTACCAAATGTTCCAATAATTAACCATGCTGAAACAACACAAATACTTGCAATTCCTAATTTAATGGGGTTTACACCAGCTACAACCCCTTGAGAGGATAAAACTAAGTTTTCAATATTACCAAAAATAATTAATCCAAGTAAAGGTAAATACTCCTCCAACATTTAATCACCATTTCCCTATTCAAAAAAATTATTAAAAATTTTCCTACAATAATGAATATTAAAGAATAATAATATATAAAATTATCTTTATGACAACATTTCAAATTTTAATTATAAATTAAAATTTTA
>NZ_JAZNAN010000040.1:0-15461 GCF_045586545.1 Methanobrevibacter sp. | reverse complement strand
AAAGATTTTCGATAAAAATATTTAAATTAATGAATATTACATAAATATATAATAATAAAATTTTAAGGGTTGGAAATATGAATATACTTACTATTGTACTTTGGTTAATTATTGCTGCAATCGGTATAATATCAATTATACTCGTTAAAGGGCACTATAATGGAAAACAAATTGGAACTGGTGGAAAAGAAAAACTTTCTGAAGGAAATGTCTTTGATGACATAATATCTAGCGGAAAAAATAAAATTAAACCAGAACACAATGCCGAACCAACAACTAGTTTGTACCCGAATTCAGCCCCAAATTATCAAGATAACACTTATATAGAACCTCAAAAAGTAGAATATGAGGTCTTTGACACTATAGAACGTGATGACACCGATATAAATTATGAATATAAAAATCCAAATCAAGTGCTTATCGATTATGGAAACAAAGTAGAAAAGTTTCAAGAACCAATCAAACCAAATCAGATGGATATTATGACTCAGAATAATAAAGATAAAACCGAATTAAAAGATTTATTCACAATCGATGAATTAATCAAAGAATCAAAAAGAAAAGACAGTGAAAGAGAAAAACAATCCCAAAAAATCTCTAGTGATGATGAAGATTTAGAAGAAATCAAGGAAAGCATCAAAAAACATCAGCAAGAACAAGGTGAAGAACCACTTATTGAAGAAATAGTAGAACAGGAAATCAAAGAAGGAACAATAAGTGAAATACTCAATGAAACTGAACCTGCTGAAGAGAAAATCACCGATATCGTCAATGAAGAAGTGGCTGAAGAGACAGCCAGCGAGGTCATTGAAGAGGAAGAAAAACCTATCGAAGAAACAATTAACACTTTAATCAATGATACTGAAGCAGAAGAGGTTAGTGAAAATGTTGAAGAACCAACCCCTGAAATCGTTCCTCCTTCAACATCACAAAAAGACATTGAAGAAGCAATCACCACCGCTTCAGAAGAAATCGAGGAAGAAGTTGAAAGCATCTCCGAAAGCGACAATATTACAGACATATTATTAAATGCAGATGACGATTCCCAAGACATTCCTAACGAAGAGATAAAAGAACCAACCCTTAAAACTCCAAATAAAATTGAAGAAGTCAAAGCTGATCCTAGTCCAATAGACGACAATAAAATGGATTTGGACTACAGAAAAGATTTGGATAAAATTGCAAATAAAATCAAAGGTTCTAAAATCTTCCAGGATGTTAAAGACAAAATCGTGCAGGAAATCGGACAGGACGAAACCGAATACACTCCTGAAGACGAAAGCTACATCAGAAACGTTAACGAATTTGATGAATTCGAACCAATCATCAACGAAACTCATGTAGACTTTGATGCAAGCTATGAAGACTTGCACACTTTAGGAAACGATGCGACATTAAGAGAACAAAATACTCGCAGAGTCTTCAAAATGGCTAAAAACACAGTTCCAGAACCTGAACTTGCAACAGAAAAGGTTGGAACCATAAAGAGCAAGCCTTCAAGAGACAATATAAAAATCAACCTGAACAATTCCGAAGTCGTGCTTAAAAAAGGAGATGAAATTATATTCAACCATGCTGGCGAAACCTATTCCAGTAAAGTATTCGCCATTAACGGCGATGACATCTCTGTTAGGTACAGACGCAAAGATATTACAATCAAACCACAAGACGTGAAAAAGATATACTAGATATCTTTTTTACATTTACTATTTTTTAAAAAAAAGAAGATTAAATCATTCCTGATTTAATCTATAACTGCCGTTTTCCACAATATATTTTGGAACGCTAATTTTTAAGGAACGAATAATGTTCAAATAAAAACCATCAAGCTCCCTATCGGCATATGGATATGTGAATTCAAAAATGTAGAGATTGTCATCCTCCACATATAAAAATTCATTGCGTCTGATTTGGTTTTCCCCATCTGAAAAAGATGAAACAACCATATAATAAAGGTTTTCATTGATAATGATAAAATCTGAAGTAACCAACTCGATTTTATCATTGTTTTTTAGATTTTCTTCAATGCCATTCATTATCTCCGGAAGTCCAGATAATGTTGGAGTGGTAGAAAACTTAATGGACATTGGAATTTTGGTGTTTACCAAATATAAATCTGTGAATTCATCTTTAGGAGCAATCTGTTCAAAATCTTCAGGCAATTGAAGAGTTGAATAACCATTTGTAAACATTGTCATTTTTACACCTATTTATGAGCATAGTAAAATACTAGTTCATCATCCTTAATTTCATCGAGGCGTGCAAATCCAACCCTTTCAAATTGAACGACACTGCCCACTTCCAAATCACGCAGTGCACCTTCACCAAAACCAGATTTTACAGATGCATCTTCCATTACTATTTTAACATTAACATTGTCTTCAACCGGCACCCATTGGATTATTCTTGCTTTAACTGCTCTTGCATCTTCAAAGGAAGTTGAATGATAAGTTACATTATCGCCTGAAATTTCAACATTGACGGCATCCATCAATCTGAATAATCCATCCTTAATGTCCTGTTTAGCAAGATAGGCGCTTCCATCAAATAGCAATATCCTATTTCCCCTATCCAAATGGTCGGCATGCAACGGCCTTTCAATAGCCACTTCGCCATCACTGTAACCATCAACAGTAATTTCAACAGGTTCTTCACAGAAGAAGTATCTGTTGGCTACAGGTTCCAGGAAATTACGGTTCAATCCATAGATTTTCTTCCAGCTGATAGCTGAATCCGCCATCTTAACACCGATTTCAGTAATTAGGTTATAGATGGTTCTTGGGTCGATTCCACGTCTTGCAATGGCTCTGAGAGTTCCAAGTCTAGGGTCGTCCCATCCGCTATAGGTTCCATTTTCTATTCCTTCCATCGCTTTTGAGGTACTCAATGCAATGTCCTCCATCTTGAGTCTTCCATAGTGGATATATTCAGGCACGTCCCATCCCATGGCATCATAGAGATATTTCTGTTTTTCTGTGTTTGCAAGGTGGTCTTTTCCTCTTAAGACATGAGTCAATCCCATCAGATGGTCATCCACTGCAACAGAGAAGTTCATCATCGGATAGATTCTGTATTTTGTGCCTAAACGAGGGTGCTCTTCGTCAACCAGTCTCATTGCAACCCAATCCCTAATTGCAGGGTTCTTATGGTTTATATCAGTTTTTACTCTTAGAACCGCTTCACCGGCTTCCATGCTGTCGAATTTTTCCCATAATTCCAAATTCTCTTCGACGGAATTGTCTCTGCATGGGCAGGCTTTGCAATTGTCCTTGAGTTCCTTGAAGTCCGCTCCGTCACAGGTACACATGTAGGCTGCTCCCTTTTCAATCAGCTGGCGGGCATAATCATAATAGGTTTCAAATCTGTCTGACTGATAAATCACTTCATCAGGATTGATTCCAAGCCATTTCAAATCTTCAGGAATCATCTCATAGGCAGGTTCATAGACTCTCTTTGGATCTGTATCTTCAATTCTTAAAATTAATTTACCGTTGTGCCTTTTAACATATTCCGCATTTGGAACTGCAGCACGGGAATGTCCGATATGTAGCGGTCCACTTGGGTTTGGAGCAAATCTCAAAACAATGTTTTCATGAGTTCCCGGAAGTTCCTGTAAACCAGTTTCTTTAGCTTTTGGCTTTTTAGTTTCAACTTCAATGCCCAAGTTTTCCATTTCTGAAGCTTGCTCTTCAGGACTTAAAGCATTTACTTTCGCTACAATCTTGCCGGACATCGGTCCAATTTCCTTTGCCCTGCTTCTAAGTTCCGGTTCATTTGCCATGATTGAACCCATTACTGCTCCAGGATTTGCGGAGCCCTTATGTTTAGCTGCATTTAATAAAGCATGCTTGTAAATAATTTCTTCTAAATCATTCATTTAATCATCACAATAATAAGTTAATTATAAAAAATAAGTAATATTATTTATTTAATTGAAGATATATAAACATTAAGAATTATATGGGTATTGATAAAATGAGGCTGGGAAAAACAAATCTTGAAGTGAATAAAAACGGTTTTGGAGCGCTTCCAATCCAGAGGAGAAATGAAAAAGATTCCATTGAAATACTTAAAAAAGCATACGATAATGGAATTGACTTTTACGATACTGCACGCTTTTACACAGACAGTGAAGAAAAGCTAGGAAAAGCCTTTGAAGATGTTCGTGAAAACATCTATATCGCTTCAAAAACCGGAATGGAAACCCCTGAAGAATTTTGGAGTGATTTGGAAACCTCCTTAAAAGAATTGAGAACCGATTATTTGGATTTATATCAATTTCACAACATTTCATTCTGCCCAAAGGCCGAAGATGACTTGTATAAGGCAATGCTTGAAGCAAAAGACCAGGGTTTGGTTAAGCACATTGGAATCACAACCCATAAGATTACCCATGCTCATGAAGCATTGGATTCTGGATTATATGAAACCCTGCAATATCCATTTTCATATTTAAGCGGTGATGAAGAAATCAAACTAGTCGAAAAATGCAAACAGCTGGATGTCGGTTTCCTTGCAATGAAAGGAATGGGTGGAGGATTAATTAAAAATTCAAAGGCAAGTTATGCTTACATGAATCAATTCGATAATGTCCTGCCAATCTGGGGAATTCAGAAGATTTCAGAACTTGACGAATTTCTATCATACGACGAAAATACCGTTTTGGATGATGATTTAAGACTGGCTATTGAAAATGATAAGAAGGAACTTGGAGTAAACTTCTGCAGAGGATGCGGATACTGCATGCCCTGCCCACAGGAAATCAACGTCAGCTTATGTGCAAGAATGTCACTCTGGATAAGGCGTTTCCCAACCGAACCAAATATGGATGAAAGAACCCAGGAGATAATGAAAAAGACCCTTGACTGTGTTGAATGCTACGAATGCGTGGACAAGTGCCCATATGAACTTGACATTCCTGAACTTCTGAAGGAAAACTATGAAGACTACATGAACGTTTTGGAAGGGAGAACAAAAATATGAAACAATGCATTGAAAACCCAAATGATGTCGATTGGGCAAGCTTTTGGGCTGAAAGACTAACCGGTAAAAAGAATAAGGACTGGGATAAGGCAGCGCCCGGATTTTATAAAAGAACACGTAAGGATGACTATAATTCCACATTGTTTGACATGCTGATTTTAGATGAAAACGATACAGTTCTCGATGTCGGATGCGGAGAAGGATCAATTACAGTTCCCCTTGCAAAAAAGGTAAAAAAGGTAATTGGAGTTGACTCATCAGCCAAAATGCTTGAATACCTTGAAAAAAGAGCCAAAGAGAATAATGTTGACAATATCGAGACAATACTAAAACCGATTGAAGAAATCCAATATGAAGAAATTGGAGATGTTGATGTCGTGGTCTGCTCAAGGTCCCTGAATGCAATCATTCCAATTGAGGATGTCCTGTTGGAACTGAATAAAATCGCAAACAAATACGTTTTCATAACTATTTTCGGTCCTGAAAACAAAAAGATTGAAAAAGATTTTGATAAGGAATTAGGCATACAAACAGAGGATTTTCCGGACTACAACTATTTCTTTAATATTCTGTTCAATCTTGGAATCTATCCCAACGTTCAACGCTTCGACCTGAATAACTACCGCGAATATGACAGTATCGATGAAGCCGTTGACAACGGCAAATTCAGACTCGATTTATATTCTGATGAAGAAAAGGAGCTTCTTAGAAAATATCTGGAAAGAATCCTAACCTATGATGAGGAAACAGGAAAGTATTACAACGTTAAAGATAAAGCTGATTGGATAATGGTCTGGTGGAAAAAAATAGAAAAAATAAAATGAAATTAATCACTTTTAATCATGGTCAATATCATTTTATATGGACTGTTTTCTGCCTGAAGTGCATGTGGCTCATTAGCTGGCATGATAATAATCTCACCTGCTTTAACAGTGTTTTTTACACCGGAAATTGTAATTTCCGCTTCACCATCAATTACCTGAACCATTGCATCAAAAGGAGCAGAGTGCTCTGATAATCCCTGGCCTTGATCAAAGGCAAAGAATGTTACTGTTCCCAGCTCTTTTTTGATTACTTCACGGCTGATTACACTATCATCCTGATAGTCAACTAATTTTTGGATATTTAAAGGTTTTGCCTTAATATCCTCGATCATTGCTTATTCCCCCATAATGGTTTTGATATCAGCTATTGCATCGCCAGTTGTAGGAGTCAAGTTGTAGTTTTCAACCAATACATTCAATATGTCTTCATTACACCATGCAGGAAGTACAGGTCCAATCCACATATCGGTTTTGCCCAAGTAGAGCAATGCCCAGAGTACTGCTGCAGCCTTTTGCTCCATCCAACTGAGTACGATAGTTAACGGCAATTCATTCAATTCCATGCCGAATAATTCACATAATGCAACTGCCACATCAACAGCAACAATTGTATCATTACATTGACCCACATCAAGCAATCTTGGAATGCCTTCAATATCTCCTAAATCCAAGTCATTGAATTTGTATTTACCACAAGCTAATGTTAAGATTACTGTATCTTCAGGCAAGTTTGCAACGAATTCCCTGTAGTAGTCATTGTGTTTTGCTGCCTTGTCACATCCGCCGACAACAAAGAATCTTCTGATTTTACCTTCTTCAACTAATTTTTTGATTGCATCTGCATGTTCAACAATAGCTCCTGCACTCCAACCGGTAGTGATTGTGGTCAATTCTTCAGGTTCTAAAGATCCTAAAGATTTCGCACATTCGATTACTTCTGAAAAGTCATAATCTTCAATGGTTTTTACACCTTCAAGTTTAGCTACATCCATAGTGAACATTCTTTCCTTGTATGAATCCATTGCAGGCAATACACAGTTGCTGGTTCCAACAATTGCAGCATTGTATTTTTTGAATGTCTGTCTTTGATCGTGCCATGCTCCACCAAGTTGTCCGGCCAAGTTTTCATATTTGTTGAGTCCAGGATATCCGTGAGCAGGCAACATTTCGGAGTGGGTGTAGACTTTAATATCGGTTCCTTCAACTTGCTTTAACAATTCCTCTAAAGCTTTTAAGTCGTGACCGGTTACTATAATAGCTGGCCCTTCCTGTGCACCAACTTTAACTTCGACAGGTTGTGGTTCTCCGTATGCTTCAATGTGAGCATCTTTGAGGAGTCTCATTACATCTACACTTACTTTACCTGCTTCCAAAGCGAGCGCAACCAAATCGCCAGCATCGAAGTTGACGTTGGTCAATGTAGTGTATAAACCTTTAGTCAGGAATGCATCAATTTCAGGATTGAATTTTCCTAAAACGTTTGCATTGTAGTTGTATGCACTGATTCCTTTCATTGTAAAGATCAAATTATCCTGTAATCTTGCTACAGTTGCATTTTTACCGCAAACACCTTTTATAGTACATCCAGAACCATGAGCGGTCTGGGAACATTGATAACAAAACATATCTAAGCCATCTGACATTTTAATACCTCTTTTAATAGTAGTTAATCATAGTTTCATTTAAAGAGTATATAAAGATATTGTCACTATTCAAGTAGTAAAAGTGGTAAACTTATATATTTCTTAAAACATAGTATAAACATGGACGATAATGTAGCTATACTTAAAGGATTAGGATTGACAATGTATGAAGCTCAAGCATATGTAACCCTCACTTCATTAATCTCATCAACGGCAAGTGAAGTGTCCGAAAAATCAGGCATTCCTCGCAGTAAAATATATGATGTTTTGAAGGGGCTAATCGAGAAGAATTTCATTGAAGTTGAGGACGGAAGGCCACTGACATATAACGTGAAATCTCCGGTTGAAGTGTTGAGCCGTGAAAAGGAACGTATTGACGGGGAGATTGACGATACCATCACAAGACTGACATACATATATGAAAACGGAATGAGTCAGGTCCAGGCACCAATCTGGAGAATATATGGTGTTGAAAAGATTATAGCCCAAGAAGTGGAAATCATAAAAAGATCCAAAAGCTCCGTGAACATGAGAATAGGATTTCTCTTTGAAGGGGAAGGCGAAGCCCTTGTTAAAGCCTTTAAAAGAAAACGCAGCTTAAATGTGAACATCCTGGCTTCCCCGACATGCTACATAAACGATGAGGAAGTGAATATCATCAAAATGTTCAAGGATGCCGGCATCAACATCAAAAAGGCAGACATTCCATTTGTAAAGGTTCTGATTTCCGATTCAAAGGAAATGATGCACACATATACCAAATTTTCGGAAGATAAAAGGAATGTGATTCCCGAAACGGCCATTGGAATCTGGAACAAATACGAAGACGTGGCCAGAAACTATGATGAAAGGTTCATGAACCAGCTTAAAAAAATGAAAAATAAAAAAAAGAAAGAAAGATTATAACTTATTAAAGTTCAAAAATTGAGACAAACCCCATCTGAATAAAACAACACCGCTGGCCTTACCTTTCATGGCATACTGCGCATCCTTAAACAGTGCCTTATAGGACAATTTTTTCACATTCCAATCTGATTTATAGGTTTGAAGACCTGACCATATCAAAGCGCCATTGGATTGCTTTGTAAATGTTTTGGTCGTTTTTTTAATCCATTTGCTGCTTGCATGGTAATTTCCCTTATAGACCATTGGAATTACAACATCCAAGTATTTTGATAATGTTGGAATGTCCTGACCATAGTATTTTATCATATCATTTGGTTCAGGCATTACGGCAGCAGACATTATGCACTCTGAATTCACTGCCCTGACTTTAGTGCATGCCTTTTTAACAAAATAATTAATGGCCTCAGTTCCATTTTTGAATTTATAGGCATTTCCACCATATCTCAGATAATCAAAATGAATGCCGTCAACACCATCAAGAGAAGCATAATATTTGGCTTTCTTAATTATGCTGTTCATCTGCTTCTTGTTATAATTGCCCTTTTTGCTTGCGGCATGAATGTATTTTCCATCCTTATAAAATACAGCCAACCAAATATGAACTTTAATGCCATACTTATGAGCCTTCTTAATCCATTTCAAAACTTTTGCTTCACCATACTTGGAGAATGCCGTGTGCTGAAGGAAGATCTGTTTGGTTCCTAATTTGGAAAGCTTTTTAAGGTTTACCTTTTCCATATCCCATTTATTAACCCAATATCCATTTCCTGAATCGAGTTTAGTTTTGACGGTTATATTAAAAGTTCCGTTGCTGGAAAGGTAGTTTCCAGTTTTGTTGAAAGTGTAATTGATATCGTAAGTTCCCTTCTTAAGCTTCAGCTTAATGCTTACGACACCTTCACCATCAGTTGTGAGATTGTAGGTTTTACCATTCACAATAATTACAACAATTTGATTGGAAATCGGATTATTATTTACATCAACCAGCCTTAACTGAAAAATAGATTTCAGACCTTCACGGTAGTTTATGTTCTTATCCACCACTTTTAAATAAGTTATAATGTCAGGTTTGACAAGAATGGTTGCAGTTCCGTTTGATGGTAAATATTCATCATCGCCTGCAAAGGAATAGCTTACGGCATATGTTCCGTTTTTAAGTTTGAAATCAAATACTGCAATTCCGAAATCGTCAGTAGTTTTATTGTATAATTTTTCATCTAAACTTAACCGAACAGTCTTATTTGCCAAGGCAGAACCATTGGATGTTAATGATACTGTGAAATTATCATTTAAATCAATGTATGAGACAACATCATCTGCTCTAATATCAGTAGCTGACCTGTTCACTTCAGCTGTAGCATTATCCAAAGAGCAGATGTCCATGTCTTCATCTACACCATGCACATCAGTTATGTTTTCACTGGCCGAGATTGTAGAAATTGATAAAAATAAAGTCAATAAAATAATAAAAAATATAAATTTGTTTTTCATGGGTATAACCAATTAATTTTAAGTTTAACCCCTTATTTAAATTTTCATGTATTTCTCTTCAAAACGATTGAAAACATTTAACAGATTATTATCCAGTCGATTTATAGCTTCACGTGAAATTCTTTCAGGAACATCATAATATGCTGAAGCAATGCTTCCGGCAATTGCCGCTTGAGTATCTGCATCTCCTCCAAGTGAAACAGCATTTCTGACTGTATCTTCATAGTCGTCAGCTTCTAAAAAGCAAATTATGGCTTCAGGAACACTTTTTGAACATTTCAACTCAAAGGAATACACCGGCCTGATTTCATCCAGCCTGCGGCTCAAATCATAGTCATATCTGACTTCGATGTGCTCTTTGATTTCATCCTTGCTGGCGCCAACCCTTGCAAGATAAATCGCTTCGCATGTTGCAATAGCTCCGTTAACACCATCCGGATGATTATGGGTCACTGCAGCTGAAGCATAAGCCAATTCATGTGCCTCTTCAAAGGATTCCGCTACCCATGCGCAAGGGGAAACTCGCATTGCTGAACCGTTTGACCAGCTTCCATAAGGATCCGGATTTTCACTCTTCATCCAATGTATAAAGCTTCTACCATAACCTGCATGAGAGTACTTGTTTGCAAACGATTTAAGATTTCTAATCAAAACATCTTTTGAAGTCTTATCTTCAACCAGCCAATTAGCAATGGCCAATGTCAATACGGTATCGTCTGTAAATCCTGAATAATTACTAAACAATCTAAAATCTTTAGTTTTAATTCGATTGGATTCATAAGGTGATCCAATTATATCTCCGGCGATAGCTCCAATAATTCCTTTCATGATAATATATTGTGTTAAAATACCTTATAAATTATTGTATTCACTATGAAAAATTGCTTTCACTGCGTAAAATTGATGTCAAAAAGAAGAAAAAAGATTTATATGACCTCAAATATAAGTATACTCGATAATTGCTAGCATTATCAAAAAACACGGAAATTCTTATAGTTTAATCTGAAAGTGAACGCTTCCTTGTACAGATTCATCATGTTACTTAACTATAAGAATTCCAAAAAATTACTTCACAAAATAGAATTCGAATATTGATTCCATGTTTAGCGACATGGAATCTTTAAAAAAAAAATTAACTGATTTTTCTGATTAAAACAGAGGTATTGTTTGTATTTCCTGTTGGAAGCACCATTACCTCCTTGTGGAAACCCCTGGTATCCTTATCAAGAACAGGAGCATATAAGATAGCCCTCATACCAGTGTATGTCCTATAGATTACCGGAGTATTCTCATCAACATACTCCCAGATATTTGCAAATACCCTGTCTTTTGGCTCGGCCAATGCTGCAACCATTAAAATATCATAATCAAGATTTTCAATGACTTTTTCATTACCCACAACAATTTCAATATCTTCGTCAAGACCTAATCTTTTTAAGACTTTTCTGGATAACTCTGCAACGTTTTCTTGCATTTCAATTCCAATACATTTGCACCCATATACCTTGTTAAACATTATCAATGTTAATGGTAGGGGGCCAGAGCCTAAAAATACAAATGTTTTATCTTTGTTAAATCTTACTAACTGACTTTCATTTTCAATTAAACCAATGTATCGATCATAGAAATGGAATGAATCTAGGGTTTCAGTTGGATTATCAGATTCTAAAATTTTTAAAGCATTTTCCGTTTCGAGTCTTGCACCAACGTAAACATAAAACTTCCTAATCAACTTTAAAGCCTTATTCATCTTTTCATCATCAAGAATATGTTTTGCTGAGTCGAAATCGATTGTCTTATCATGAGCAATGATTTCAACATCATCCAATATCTCAATGATTTCTTCAATATTTACATCATCTAGGGCAGAATCGCCGTACTTATCCAAATCACCATAGCTAGATAATTTATTTGCGATTTCTTCAAGTTTTCCCCAATATTTCCAACAACTCATAAAATCACCTAAACTTGATTCATATTTAATTTTAACCTTAATCCTTATTAAAGTTATCTGAATTAAAATTAAAATAATAAGAATATGTTATTTTATATTAAACAAGTTTAAATCAAAATTTGAATAATAAAATGCAATTTGAAAGTATTATAATAATAAAAAAGATGTGAAAAGTATTATAATATAAAATAGAGTATAGCTATCAAAGATTAAACTTCAATAGCTATTGTAGACAGTGAAAGAAACCTACATGAACTTCACATAAATCTCTCTTCTTAAATTATTAATTAAATCTATATCGATGGAGAAAAATAATAACTAAAAATCGTAATGCCCTCAATTAATAGTTATCGGCTAATGATGAATTATCAACATAGAAATAATTAATTTGAAAAATAATCAAATATTGCTATTTAACTATCTTTCTAACATTAGTAACGAATCACTAATCTTAGAAAGACAATTAGGAAGGAGAAGTAAATAGCTAATAATAGCTATTTACATCTTGGCCGGTTTATCTGATTATTCTAACTCTAATGGGCCTAACTTTGTCAAAGTCTTATGAAATTCCTCCATTGTTCTTTGGAATTTTTCACCTTCGGAAGCAGAAATCCATTCATGACGGAATCTTTCTTTTTCAATTCCGAATTCTTCTAAGATATCTTCTACAATTTTTGATCGTCTAGACCATTTGTAGTTTCCAGCATCATAATGGCAATCTCCAATATGACAACCGCCTACAAATACTCCATCAGCACCTTCTTGGAATGCCTTGAAGACCATGGAAGGGTTAATTCTTCCAGAGCACATTACACGAATGATTCTAATGTTTGGAGAATATTGCATACGTGCAGTTCCTGCAGTATCCGCACCTCCATAACAACACCAATTACATAATAAACCTACAATTTTTAAATCATCAGCCATCAAATCACCTCATAACTCAGTTTTTTCCGGACTATATAATGGAGGTTTAATATCATCAGAAACTCCAGCTACATAACCAGTTCTTTCAAAGTATTTTTTCTGTAGTTTATCAAAGATTAATGAAACAGGAATATCCATCGGACATACATCATCACATTGTCCACAGTCTACACAACTGAAACTCATGTGAGACAATCTTACACCCTGGAATGATATTGGTGTAGGTGGGATGTTTTGTACATCCTTAAAGTATGGTTTGTTTAATTCGCAGTTTTCAAAACACCAACAGATTGGACATACGTCACGACATGCATAACAGCTAATACAACGGTTCCATTCATCCATTTCACTAACAGTCGGATACATTGCACTTTGAACTTTTTTAGCCATTTTAATCATGATGCCTTCAACTTTTTCTCTGCCTTGAACAGCGGCATCAGCTGGATTTTTGGTTTCTAAAAGTCCTGCTTTTTTAGCGCCGTCAATTAATTCCTGGCCTTTTTCATCATTAATTTCAATGAATGTCCATCCGTCTTCAGCTCCCCAGTTTCCACAAGCGATGTTTGCTTTTCTAGGGATTTTTACATCACATCTTTGACAGTTTGTACGACGTCCGTAACCTTCGTTTTCTAAATCATGGATTTTTACTGCTTCTTCGGAACCGTCTGCAAGCTCGATGATAAATTGACCTTTGTCAATCTCTTCACTTACAACATCATCAGGGTCTGCTTCGTAGAACAAATCAATCATTTTTCTACCGCTTACAGGAGATACTGTTCCTCCACAGTTCAAACCGATTACATAAATGTTATCTTTATCAATTTTGTGTCTTGAAATAAGCTCTTCAATAGCTCTCATATCACAAGGCTTTGCTGTAACTGCAACTTTTTTATCAAATAGGTATTTTTGTACTAAATCCCCAATCATTGTAGGAGCACAGTGATAAGAACCTGCAGTTTTCATTAAATCCTCGGAGTTGGTTACGAAAGTTGGAATTCCATCATAAACATCATCACATGGACTTATTGCTAAAACTCCATCAACAATTTCTTCATCAAGCAAATATTTGAGGATACTTGTAACAGCTCCGCCACATTCACCAGCTTTAAGTATATCGTCATTTTGAGATTTTGCTAAAACATAACTCATCTGATCACCTATCCATTTAATTTATCAATTATCTCAATTTCACTTAAAACATCTGATTCGATAACTGCACTGAAAGTTTGCTCATCGCCCATTGCATTTACAAATGATCCATCTTTTTCAAGCCATGTTTTAATAGGAACAACAATGTCTGAAATTTCAGTTGTACTGTTTTCACATGGTGCGAAACTAATGATTTTTGATATTTTTCCAAAATCAAAGTCGAATTCTTCAACAATATCATCATTAAATACCAATAAAACTTTAGTATTGTCCAATAATTCAATCATTTCTTCTTTTGATTTTGCATCAACTATGTTTAAAGCACCTTTGGAATTGGATTTGGAAAATACCGGCAATTTCTTACAGGCCAAATCACTGATTTTATCTAAATCCTCTTGAGCATCCACATAATTAAATACAACCACTGATGAATCATCAATCTTATCTGCAGCATTGTCTAAAAATTCCTGAACTGAAGAATTGAAAACCTCATCTGCAATATTAAATGTCACAGATTTATCAGTTTTTCCTAAAGCAAATATTTTAGCTCCATTTTGTTTAGCATGAACAATTCTTCTTCCGATTAATGGATTTTCGTATAACAAATCACCGATTACAAATACATTGCTTGCACTTTCAACATCATCATAAGATGCAACATCGGCAAAATTATTTAGATTGTCTGCATAAAATCCTATATTAAAACCTTTTGATTCAGCAAAGCTTTTTATTGCTTCAATTTCATCCATACTATTATTACCAGAACAAATTACAGACACTTGAGAAGAATCAGCGACACTTAATTCTTTTAAAACACTTTCAATAGTGCCATCAACATCTGTTTGAGAATTAGATACAACCGCATTCTCAAATTTGTTTTGATAAATTTCTAAGGAATTTCTTCCATTTAAACAATTTTTACCAGCGTTAACTGGATGTCTTTTATACGGAAAAGTTCCAACAATTTCTCCATCATTTAAAACAACATTAATACCGCAACCAACACTACAGGAAGGACATAATGTGTGCTTAATTTCTAACATAATACATCACCAATTAATTAAAAAGAGTATTTGGAATATTTTCACTGCCTATATTTGATAAATCGCCATGATTTGATAAAATATGAGTTGACTCTCTAGTTATAGAAATCATATCCATTAAAATATTACATGCCTGGTTAAAGATTATTTGTGAAACTTCCTCTTGTGCAAAAGTTTCAAACAAATCTAATTTCAAAATCCCTTCTATTTTAAAGTTTAGAGTGAAATTCCCACATGACTTTAAAATTATATCAAAATTTATTTGACTTTGATCAGTATTTTGATATTCAATAGCCCAATCAATATCAAGATTTAATTTTGAATTTCTCGGATTGAAATCTTGTCTAATCATTCCGATTTTCTGCATATAAATTTCCATATTACTCCCCAACTATTTTTATTAATAATTAATAGCCAAATTATCTAATTAATAAAATTTAATTAAATAATCTATAAAATTATAAAAAGTAATAAACATATAAATGTTTTTAAAGTATTACTCTTGAATTTAAATCCCAAATCTAAAAATACGGTTATCCAA
>NZ_JAZNAN010000039.1:0-30083 GCF_045586545.1 Methanobrevibacter sp. | reverse complement strand
TAAGCGAACAAAATAAACATGAAAACTAATAAAAAACTGAAATCATAAATTATTCTACAAATACATAAAAATTCTAAATTATATTCATAATTTTATTAAAAAACTTTACAAAAATGGCAAAAAATGAATTTTTTTATATTCAATTAAAATTAGCCAAATCCTCAAAAAACAAATATAAAACATTTGTTTTATTAACAACGAACCAAATATCAATAATTCAAACATAAATAGGACAATATTCTACAAAACAGCACCAGTTAAAAAATGTGATAAGCACATGTAAAAATAGATTACATATCCCAATAATGAATAATTTAATAAAAAATAATCATTTAAATTAAAAATTAAAGGAAAGCAAACGAGTAACTAAGCAAAAAACGGCATTATTATCCAGTTAGCAAAAGCGAAAATTAAAATCGGTTGCTGAAGGAAAAATAAACCTACTGAAATAAAGGACATTTCACAGTAATTATGCATAATATTTCCAATATATACCACCAATATCACTTATCGGCAAAGTGGTTATCTGAAAAACGGACCATATTACTCACCAAAAACCGATTAGTCAACCACATGACGACTGTCAAAAAATCAAATCTGCGTTCAAATGTGAAACAGAATCCCTGCACAATGGCCAAAGATTTGAAAGTTCCATCAAAATCCCAAATTTTAACAAAATAATTGACCTATTTCAATAAGACAGGATATATGTGATAACCCATTTACACTAATTTCTAAAAATCAATTTTCAAGAAATTATAGACAATAGAAAAATAATCAAATAATCAATGAAAAAGTTTAAAAAAAATATTGTATACAAAAAAATAAAAAAAAGAAGTGAGAAAAGCAATCTTATTTGATTACTTTACTTTTGATGATTTCCACTCTTTTGAGAGGGTAAATCTTTTTAGCATTGTGGTAAATTTCAGATGCTAACTTACCGTTGACTACAATTTTGACTAAATCATCAAAGGATCTTTCAGCTGCTGCTTCTACGAGTAAATCTTCAATGGTTTTTCTCATGTATCTTTGTTGGGAAGATTTAGCCCTTCTGATTGTTACAGCCAATACTTGTAATTTTAATCTGCGACCATCTTTGGTTTTAACTATTGCTGAAGCGTCGATTCTGGAAGTTCCTCTTCTAATCATGCTTCTTACATAGTCAGTAGTGGTTTTGTGTCCGGTGAATTTTGTGTTTGCAACATCACCTGCAACATTATCAATTTCAAATCTGAGTTTAATGTAATGTTTTGAGAAGTCTCCGGTCAATTCTCTCATAGTAACTTCTACGCCTCTTCCAATGAGAAGTTCTGGGTCTTTTGCTGGAGTTTCTCCAATTTCTTTATCTTCAAAGTTCACTGGTGTTTTGATAGTATACCAGGATTTTTCTTTCCATGTATCACGTACTCTACGTCTTGCTTTTGCTTTTGCCATTATATCAACCGTTCATATTCTATTAATTTATTATATATAGTAATCTAGCGTTTCGCCATTAAAATTTTGAAAATAGTCTTTAAACTAAGCAGTACAATAAATACTACACAAAATAAACTGTAAAAATGATTTTAAATAAGTATATATTTACAATCGTTTATTTGACTATTGAGAGCTCTAAACTCTCTATTTAAAGAAATATTTGTAATTAAGTTTTATTTTATAAAACCCGCCCATAAAGGTTACAATTAATTATTTTATTCATGATATATAAAGATTATTGAATTTTTGAGAATATGGGAAGAAATTCGAAAATAAAAAAAATAATATATTTTTCAAAGTATACACACTCCTTTTAGAAGAAGGAAAATTAAATCTCTAAAAGACAAAATAATGCCTTAAATTCAATATTGAAGAAATGTTACAATAGAGTGAAAAAGTGTATACAATAAATTTCCAATAGAAAAATTTCTCTAAATTTTTATATTTTTCATGAAATTAACGTGGTCGATATAGCGGGATAGAACCTCATCGATCGGTCCCTCATCCATTACAAGTTTAATGCCTGCATCATCAGCCTTTACTTTGGATTTAAAACCGAACTGAACTGCAATTAAAACATCACAGTCTTCGCAAGCTTTAATCACTTTTCCACCCTGATGCTTTGCATCTTCGGAAATCTCAACATCACGTTTTTCAACGAAAGTCAGCTCATCGCCATAATCATAGACATATACTGACCTTCCCTTGCCAAGATGCAAGTCCACATTTTCACCGTCTGAAGACACTACAGCCAAACGCATAATATCACCATATCCCATTAATTAAATTTGAACCTAGACTTCAGCACCATCCAATGCATGATGGCAGCTGCAATCTAGTGAATCATCCACATTTTTTATAAAATTGTATATCAGTTCAAGTAGCTCAACTTCCTTTTCGGCCACCATTTCAAAAACTTCGTCGATTGTTAGAGCATTTTCGGATATTCCTGAGGCATAATTTGAAACTATGCATATTGAATTGTAGCACATTTCCCTTTCCCGTGCCAAAGTAACTTCAGGAAGGCCTGTCATTCCGACAAGGTCTCCTCCAAGCATTTTAAACATTTTTATCTCGGCAGGAGTTTCGAACCTAGGCCCTTCAGTGCAGACATAAGTGCCCCCCAGAATCACATCTCCTGATTCGGCCAGAACATCCCTCAATGTCGGACAATACGGTTCAGTTACATCAATATGGACTACCCTGTCCTCAAAAAATGTTTTGGCTCTGTTTTGTGAAAAGTCCAGAAAATCATCGGGTATGACAAATGATCCCGGCGGCATTTCCAGATTCATTGAACCCACAGAATTTGTCGCTATTATCTGTGTAACGCCTACATTCTTAAGTGCATCGATGTTTGCCCTGAAGTTGATTTTATGCGGCGGGATGGAGTGGCCTGAAGCGTGGCGTGGAATGAAGGCTACCTTTTTGGAAAAGATGTCTAAAATGGAGACTTTCACTTCACCATAGTCTGTTTTAACTATTTTCTCTTCAACCGCATCGGCCTTATGGGTAATTTCATATACCCCGCTTCCGCCAATTATGCCAATCATTATACTCATCCTTTACAAACTGCAATCGGTTTTACCTTAGCCACTAGCTTTGCGATGCCTGTTTCATCAGACACCCTTACAACGCTGTCCACGTCCTTATAGGCACCTGGAGCTTCCTCTTCAACAACGTGTTTGCTGGTAGCCTTGATCTTGATTCCTTTTGATGCAAGGTCATTTGTAATTTCATCAGCATTGAACTGCTTTTTAGCCTTGGATCTTGACAATACCCTTCCGGCACCGTGAGCGGTTGAACCGAAGGTCTCATCCATTGCGGTTTGTGTACCGTGCAATACATATGATGCGGTTCCCATTGTACCTGGAATCAGGACAGGCTGGCCGACAGCCCTGTACTTTTCAGGAACTTCCTCATTTCCCGGTCCAAATGCACGTGTTGCACCTTTTCTGTGAACCAGCACTTCCATTTCACGGTTGTAGACCTTATGGGTTTCCATTTTGGCAATGTTATGAGCAACGTCATAGACAATGTCCATTTCCATTTCCTTTGCGGATTTTCCGAGGACATCTTCAAAGGTTTCACGGACCCAATGGGTCATCATTTGCCTATTTGCCCATGCATAATTGGCCGCTGCAGCCATTGCCTGAATATAATTTTGAGCTTCTTTTGAATCAAGCGGAGCGCATGCAAGTTGTCTGTCATCAAGAGCGATTTTATATTTCTTATATGCCTTGTCCATTACTCTTAAGTAATCGGAACAGATTTGATGTCCGCATCCTCTTGAACCTGAGTGAATCATGACAACAATCATTCCCTTTTCAAGGCCGAATACCTTTGCCACTTCCTCATTGTAGATTTCATCGACTACTTGGACTTCCAAAAAGTGATTTCCGGAACCAAGGGAACCTAATTGAGGAATTCCTCTTTTTTTAGCCTTATCGGATACGATAGATGAGTCTGCATCGACCATTCTTCCGTTTTCTTCCAGAACTTCAAGATCCTCTTCCCATCCGTAGCCGTTTTTGACAGCCCATTCGGCACCATAATCAAGCACATCGTTGATTTCATCCTTATCAAGCTTGATTTTGCCTTTGCTTCCCACTCCGGATGGGATGTTTTTGAAGAGCTTTTCAGTAAGTTCGTCCAAACTGTCTTCAATGTCTTCCATGGTCAGATTGGATTTGATAAGTCTGACTCCGCAGTTGATGTCGAATCCTACTCCTCCAGGAGATACTATACCGTTTCTCAGTGCAAATGCCGCTACACCGCCAATTGGAAATCCGTATCCGAAATGAATGTCAGGAAGTCCAATGGAGTATCTTTGAACCCCCGGAAGGCATGCTACATTGACAATCTGCTTGATAGCTCCTTCCTCCAGTTCGTCGAAAAATTCATCGGCGATGTAAAATCTTCCAGAAGCTCTCATTTTCTTGTCATATGAGCCTGGAATCTCATAAACATTATCCTTAACCTTTTTAATTTCATCTTTAATACTCATAAAAATCACGAAGTTGTTATAATTTAATATTTATAGGTGGCGTTTATAATAAAGTTTTGGTGCTTTGGATGCTACAATACCCCTCCTATAGCACCAACAAATGTAATTGCTAATCCTCAAGAGTAGTGTCATATATGAAAAATTCCTTATATAGTCCCAAATACCCTTGAAGAGGGTCGATTAACGAATCAATAATGCGAATTTCATCCTTAAAATCGTTGAAATACAATTTTTCAGGGGCTTTAGCCATCAATAACAATTGAGGAACGAAAATAGGATCAAATACGACCTTCAAACTTAAAGAAGCATAAGGAGCATGTTCACAAAACAAAGGCCTGACTTCATTCAAAAGTACAATAACTCCCTTATTTTTACCTAAAAATTCATGAACCTCATCAAAATCGGGAATATCATACAAATCCTTTAACCTCAACACTTCCCGCTCAAACAATTCTTCATCATTATTCAAAGACTCAATCCACTCTACTTCCTTTTCAAACATATTATCAACCTCAATAAATTGGATTTGATTTAAGATACTCTAATGAATCAAAAACAATGATTAATTCTTTTTTATTATTCCTAAAGAATTTTTTAAAGTGTTCTGCATCTAAATTGCTATCATAATCAGCTTCATTTCTTGCAATCCTTAATTTATGAAAAATTTTAGAGATTTCTTTTAGAGTAGAATCGTTGGAATCCTTAATTTCATCATATACATCATTATGAATACTTCCACCCCGTCCTGCAAGATGATATTTGTGTTCAACATTGATTAAATACCTTCTAACTACTCCAAACACTCCATAATAGAACCTGCTAATTGCAGTACATATGGATTCCTCATCCAATCTTTTGAATAATATTTTTGCCAATATTATGAATTTTGCCCAATCAAACATTATCTCGCCTACTGTAGCCATATTAAAATATTGCTTCCACTTCGAAATATTGTCCTCATATGAGAGTATTTACTTCATCAAGAAGTAAATGAACTTTGAATTCAAAATTTAATAATAAATTAGTTTTTAATAGCATATAAAGGTTGTTATAGACTACAATAACATTAATATTGTCATATATTGTAATTTTTAAAAAATAAGAAGAATCAAGGAATATTGTCTGCCAATATTACTTTCTGAACAATGCTGAAACGCCCGCAATAAGCAGGAATATTGCACTTATTACATTGATGTATGCGGATCCGACAATTACAAACATGGTTGCGATAATGAATCCGACACCTGCAGTTTCAGGACTCTTTTTGACGTAATAGCTTGAAGCTATACCTAAAAATGATGCGATAATGGCTACAAGACCTAAAAAAGGAGTATGTACGTGGCCAAAGTTTTCCAAAAGTATTAGAATTGAACCTGAAAAAATTCCGATGATGGAACCGATTATCCCCATCACCATTTCAAAGTTCCTTGTTACAGTTCTGGTTCTTTTCATGATTATATCTATGTATTTAATGCTATATATAATATTATAAGTCCAGGATGGCCCGGACGCTTACGGGACTATCAACTTCAACATCCATCTGATGGAATGTTATCGCCTTTATCTCCGTTTTTCTCTCATGCTTTTCCCAATCGATGTCCTCGCCCCTGACTGTTGCCTTCAAATGGTAATCATCATCGATTTTGACGTGAAATTCGCTGAAGAGCATGAATTCGGTTTCATGGAAAAACAAAAGCTCCTCCAAATAGTCGTAAAGGAGTGAAACATAGTCCTCTGAGGCAATTTCAAATGATATTTCTTTTGATGATGCCACATCACCGGTATCTGTGATTACGTTAAACATTGCCATACCTGCATTTTCAAAGGCCTCATTCAAGTCATTGCCAAAGGCCATGATGCCAATGTCGGCAGTCACATCAAAATATTCATAACTTTTCATGATTTTTACCTCAAAATATTACTTTACAAATGCTCTCTCACTCTTTGCTTATATATGTACTTTCAACAATTTTAATATAGTGATTGAAATGATTAGTTATAATGACACCACACAAAAAGCCGATTTAAGGAAAAGAAGTTCTATAAGGGATGAAATTATGTACAGCAACATAGATGTTCAATCTTGCATGGTAATGCTTGCGGTAATAGCAACATTGCTTTTATCTGTTATTTCTGTTGTTGCGGCGCAAAATCCATATATTATCTAATGGATTCAGTTATTTTTAACAATACCAAACCCTTAAGCTGCACATTAGATTGCAGGCTTACCATGCAACAATCTAATGTTAACAGAAACTAATTCCATACAGGAAAATCAGATGTCATAGTCATCGGGGTTAAAACGCAATATAATTTCTCTGGAATTTCCTCTAGCCCCTTTTCCTGTATATTTGGTATCGATTAATCTTACAAATTCCAGTTTGTCCAATGTTCTTTTAAATGAACCGTAACTGGTTTCTGTTTTTTCCATAAATATTTCAGACAGCTCACCGGCCTTATAAACACCATCATAGTCGGCTATCAACCTCAGCATTTGCCTTTCAATATCATTCAGGGACTTCAATGTTTCGGAAATGTTTACTGAAACCAATGAATCGACTGCCTTGTCGAAGTGCTCCTGGGTAATTTCACGGCTGGCTGAAGCTTCAGCGATATTGCCGCATGATTTAAGAAGGTTGATTCCAACTCTCAAATCGCCGTTTTCAAGGGTATACATTGAAATCTGCTCCAGGATGTCATCGGATAAAACTCCAGGGAAAAATCCTGCTTTTGCTCTGTCCCTCAGGATTGACTCTATTTCGTTATATGTGTAAAGAGGGAAGGTGATCTCCTGAGGAATGAAAACTGTATTTACATTCTTGTCAAAGGCATATCTGAATTCCAAGTCTGACAGGATTGCAAAAATGGAACTTCTCACTCCGGGATATTCCTCGTATGCCCTTAATATATCATATACGACTTTGTTGGCATTGTTTGATTGGAACAGATAATTGATATCATCTAATGCAACTACAAGGGATTTTTTGTCTTTTTGAAGATCGCGCATGATTTGGTCATAGATTCTTGAGAACGGAACTCCGGTTTCAGGAGGGATGTGTCCGAACAACTTTTTATATATCTGTGAAAATATTCCGAAACGTGTTGTATGGATTTGGCAATTAATATAGACGCATACGACCTTTTCGGTATTCTTTTCAACCAGTTCAAACACTTTTTTGATTGCTGTTGTTTTTCCTGTTGCAGGTGAGCCTAAAATAACTGCATTTGATGGCTGGCCTCCTCTCATGGCAGGCCTTATTGCAATTGCCATCCCTTCCATCTGTGTATCCCTGAAATTATAGTTTTGAGGCACATAATCCGGGTCAAATGCATTGATATTCTGGAAAAGGCTTTCATCATGCATTAAAATATCTTCGATTCCCATGTTATCCACTTTCTGATTTATTTATCGCATAAATTGATTATTTCAACCGGTTCGTTTTCTTTTATCCAATTGGTCAGCATTTCAGCGTATCTTAATTTTTTCCTTTTGAAATCATCCGCCATGGCGGTTTCGGTTTCCAGTTTTGGCCTTGAATATTTGGTTACGATATCTCCGAAGTCCATTCCTGCCAAAGTGATTTCGGATGCTCCCAGGGCAACCGCCAGAAATATTGCTCTGTCCCCATCGGTAAATCCTCCGAAATTGTATAGGTTTCCGATTGGCTGAGCCTGTGTAGTGCCCAATACGCTAGTAAAGAATTGGGGTAGAGTAGCGATTTTGTCAATATTGTCTCCGTGAGCGTGAATGACCACATTAGCTCCTCTGATATCCGCCAGCATGATATCATCAAGATTTCCATCCAGATCGGTTGCTACAACATCAGGTGAGATTCTCTCTTCAATCATGGCTGTTGTTGCCCCATCAGCTGAAACCAAAACATAATTCTTCAAGTCATATTCTTCCTTCAGCATTTTTACATGCTCTTTTATGGATGGTCCTGCACCGAATACGATGAACTTGTCTGAAAATCCAACAATTTCCCTTAATTCCTCTAATGTAAGGCATCCTTCGGTTGATAAAACTTCATCTAATAATCTTGCTGATTCCTCATCAGCCTCTCTTGAAAATCCAAAGTCCTCAAGAATTTCAATATAATATTTTTCCCAGAGTCCAAATTCCATGTTTAACCCTCACTATATTATATTTAAGCTATTATTGTTTAAATAAATATCCGAAAATTAGTAAAAATCAATAATAAAAAAAGTCAGATTTAATGTCTATTGCAGAGAAAAAATCTCTACAATTCCACATTAGACATTAAACTAATTCAATTTTGTTTCCCAATAGAGGCTTACTTTAAAAGTAATTCTCTTGTATAATCCTATTGTTTGAATATTATATAAACTTAACTATTAGAATGGGTAATTAAACAGTTCCCATCTTAGGGAAAAGACCTCACGAAAACTTAGTTTTCAAAGCCCGTCATTGACTTGTTTATATTTAATTACCAGTTAAAGGAGGCAAAAAATGTGAGCTATTATCTTCCATATTTTATTAGAATCATTAATGATTTAATAATTGATATGCTATTAAACCAATATGTTCCAATTGTGAAGATAATTAACTCCACCATTCTCACCTTCAGGGGAAACAAAGAAAGGACACCAATGCAGCATGTGGAAAAAACTGAACTGATTAATAAATAAACATTACTTAAAAATAATAATTTCATGTTTATCAACCCCCAAAATTGAATTAATTTGAGGTCTTTACTTAGAATATATTGCCTAAATCCTATTTAAAGCTTGTTTAAGCGATTTAAAAAAATTTAGGCCATTTTGAAAAATTGTAGCTATTAAAAAAAGATATTTACATCAATATCCCTTCTAACTATTCTATAAATATCTCCTATTAGACATTAACTAATCGATTTACTTTCCCAAAAGGCTTTACAAAACTTTTTTGGGATAAGAGCTATCCGATACTTTCTTTTATTTTCCATTTAATTACATTACGCCTTTTATGACGCCATTAGCATTTGTTGAATCTATTAATAATGGGAGTTATTTTGAAAACATTTATATACTATGATGTTTATAATAGAATTAAAAACAAAAAACCGACTAATAGTCGAAAAATTATTAACAAGAATATGAGGTTAATTATAATATAAAAACCAAACAATGGTTTATTTATAGAGGCAACTATGAAAAAAGGTGAAAAAAGGAAACAGGAGCTGTTAAATATAGCTTATAACATGTTTCTCACAAAAGGATATGAAAATACTTCAGTTGACGAAATCATAGAAAAAGCGCAAATAGCTAAAGGCACATACTACTACCATTTCGAAAGCAAAGAGCAGATGCTCGAAGAAGTTATAGAGATGATGATCGATAGCGAGGCCGAAATGGCAAATCAGATTATAAAAACCGATATTTCAGTACCGCAAAAGATAGTGGGGATACTTGCATCAATGAAACCTACCGAGGCGGAAGAGCCCATAAAAAACACTCTTTTCCAGCCGGAGAATGTGTTAATGCACCATAAGGTCAGGAAAAAATTGATTGACACTCTTACTCCACTTTTAACCGAAGTTGTAAAAGAGGGAGTGAATGAAGGCATCTTCGAATGCGACAATATCCCCGAGCGCGTTAAGATGCTGCTTATCATCAGCGACGGTACGTTTAATGAAGGCACATTCACTGAACAGGATATTTCCGTCTTTATTGACATGACTGAGAAACTTCTCGGAGCAGAGAACGGAACAATGAGTTTCATTTACGGTCTGATTGATAAGAGCGACATGGAGGCGGTCGAGTGAGCAATACGGAAAACTACAAATATAAACCGGTTCTCTTTTTTGCTCTGGCGTATGTTTTTACTTGGATATTTTGGATTCCGGCGATCTTTTTGCCTGAAAGCATCAGTCCATTGCTCATGCTGATAGGCCTTATGGCTCCGGCAATTGTGTCTACAGTCTTCATTATGTTGTCAGGCTCAAATCTGCTTAAACAAGACTTTAAGAATAAGATGATTGGCTTTTACAAAGTCAAATGGAAGAATGTGGTTTGGGCAATAATCGTATTTGCGATTGTAATAGTCTGTTCCATTCTCTTGTCACTGGCCTTTGGACAGCCGCTCAGCCAGTTTTCACTTACTCAGGACTTTTCCTTTACCGGTGTTGGAATAGCCGGAGCATTCATTACCATTACGATTGCTTCAATAATTGAGGAAGTGGGATGGAAAGGATACTGTGAGGATTCAATCGGTAACTATATGAACTGGTTTTGGGAATCCATGATTTTTGGAGTGCTATGGTCCTTCTGGCATTTTCCTTTAATCTTTATTTCAGGAACATATCAGGCAGGACTTATGGTGAATCCCCTTTATGTGATTAACTTTTTCGTGAGCGGAATCCCTATGGGATTTGTCATTACATGGGTTTATCTTGAAAGCGACCGTTCCATATTGGCCTGCATGATATTCCATTTCTTCGTCAATTTCATGCAGGAGAAAATAGCGCTGACTCCAGAGACAAAGTGCCTGGAGACAATAGTGATAACAGTGGTCACCATTCTTATAATCATGGCTAAAAAGGACATGTTCTTCGAAACCCGCCATGTCGGAAGACTGCTTGAATACAACAACAATCAGCAATCATAATCAGACGATCTGTGCTTTAAGGTCGTAAATGAGATGAATGCGCCGGCAGGCTAAATCAAAGGCATCATGATTGAAATATGATGCCTCCCACACTTGCCTGTGAATAAGGCTAAATAGAACCATCACTACTCATGCACCACATTGACCTCTTTTCCGGTGATTTTGACATAGGCATTGTTGATCTGCCTTAATGTGAAACCCACCATGAATGCGGATATTATTGTTCCTATGTAAACCGCACCGAAAACGTTTGTATACAATAATCCGCACATTATCAGGGCTATTGCAACCATTGTTGCGTCAAAGGCTATTTTTATTGTTGAAAATCTCCATCCGGTTACGATAGCTACAGCCTGAACACAGCCTTCACCCGGAAGCGGTGCGATATCTGCGGGCATGTACACGAATATTCCAAAGGCTGTCAAAAAGATGCTGACGGCCAAAAATAGAATCATCACTCCTACAGAACCGTCAAATGGAACGAACGATACATTGTAGAGGGCCACATCGGTGAAGTATCCGAAAAGCACGCAGTTGATTAGCTGAAGAAGTCTTTTTTTGTTGAACCTTGAGCGCAGAATCAGAAATTGAATCACAATCAACGCCGCATTGAAAAGAAAAGTAGTGATTCCAATGTCAATGTTGGTAACCAATGCCAGAGCATAGGAAATGGAGCTTACAGGAGTTGTTCCAAGTGTTGAGACGATTGAAAATGCCACGCCATGTGCCATTATAAATAATCCCCCAACAAATAAACAAATCCTTTTAATCATATATTAATTAGAATAAAACAAAATATAAAAAATTTACTACAATTAATTAATGTTTAAAATGATTATCTCGATTTTGAACATTATTCTAAAATGTAATGGATATTATTACAAAAGTTGAATAAAATAACATGTTGAAAATATTTAATAAGTATAAAAATTATATATACTAATTGCTTAAAAAGCATATTTGATTGGAGGAATTTAATGAACGATATTTTATTAATGCTTCCTGGTCCTACAACAGTGCACCAAAGAGTACTTAATGCAATGTCACAGGCTGTTGTTAACCACAGAAGCGCTAAATATGGTGAAATTTTAACTGAAACTACTGAATTAATGAGTAAAGTTTTCCAAACCCCAAATAATTCTTATTTATTAACTGGATCTGGAACTGCTGCTATGGAAGCAGGTATTGCTAACACTGTAGCTCCTGGAGAAAAGATGTTAAATGTCGTTGGTGGAAAATTCGGAGAACGTTTCATGAAAATAGCTCAGACTCATGGAATTGAAAGTAAAGAATTGGCTGTTGAATGGGGAACTGCAGTAACCCCTGAAGCTATCGCTGAAGCTTTGGATGAAGATGAAGACATCAAAGCGGTTAGTGTAATCCACAACGAAACTTCTACCGGTGTAGCTGCACCTATTGAAGAAATCGCAAAAGTCATGAAAAACTATGATGCACTATACATCGTGGACACCGTATCCTCCCTTGGAGGGGACTATGTCGATGTTGAAAAGTTCGGCATTGACGTCTGTCTTACCGGATCCCAGAAATGTCTTGCAGCACCACCTGGAATGGCTGCAATTACCTTAAGCGACGACGCATGGGCTGCAGTTGACAAAGTGGAAACCAATACATACTACCTGGATATGAAAGCGGTAAGGAAAAGCGGAGACAAAGTGCCTCCTGAAACTCCATACACCCCATCAGTTTCACTTACATATGCAATGAATGAAGCTTTGAAGATGGTTATGGAAGAAGGACTTGAAAACAGGGTTGCACGTCACCACAAAGCTGCTCAAGCAAGTGTAGATGCAGTAAAAGCTTTAGGCTTAGAATTGTTTGCCGATGAAAAGGTATCTTCCGCAACCGTAACTGCCGTTAAAATGCCTGAAGGAATTACCGACGCTGAATTCAGAGGAACCACCCGTGACAAATATGGCGTAGAGCTAGCTGGTGGACAAGACCACTTGAAAGAAAACATTTTCAGAATCGGACACATGGGAAACATTTACTACAAGGAATTGACCCAAACCTTTGCGGCAATTGGTATGACCCTGAAAGGTTTAGGTGTAATTGAAGATGCCGGTGCAGGTGTTGCATCCATCGCAGAATCATATTTATGATTCTATTTTTTTCTTTTTTTTATTTTTCAATTTCAAAGTATAAGTTATAAGTAAACTATTTTTGACATCAGATTTTTCATTTCATTAGAAGTTATAACTTCGAAGTTACACTTGAAATGCACCTCTCGTGAAAAAAATTCTAAGTTATAAGTTGGAAGTTACAGTTGAAATGGAACTTCCGACACAGGTATAAGTTATAAGAGAAGAAGTTACACTTGAAATGCACCTCTAAAAGATAAGTTATAAGAAAAAAGTTACACTTGAAACATATGTCTAATTTCCTAAAAAAGTATTACTTGCGGAGTCTAATGTTATGAAACTAAAAATTATTATATAATATTATATAATATATATTAATTAACAATAAGGATGTGAAACAATGGCTGAAAATATTAGAGCAATAGTTGAAGAATTACGTAAACTTACCAGTATAGAAAATGTGGTTGGAACTCCAATCGAAACCGAAGACAAGCTCCTGATTCCGGTAATGAGAATGGGAGTCGGATTTGGGGTTGGCGAAAACCTTTTCAGTAAAGAGCAAAGTGGCGCTGCAGGAGCAGGTGCCGGATTAGAACCTATTTCAATGGTATTGATTCCTAAAAAAGGAAATGATGCTGAAGGAGTTCGTGTGCTTGACTTAAGTAAAGGAAGCGGCACAAACAAGGCATTGTCTGATTTAGGTTTAATGATTAGTGATTTGGTAAAAAGTTATCTCGGATCAAACAAAGAAGAAGAATACGACGAATCTGAATATATTGAACCTGAATTCACTACAAGCGACGAAGAAGAAGAATAGGGCTTGATACATGTTAAACATCCTGTTGATGATTATTCTTATAATCATCATATTCATTATTATCTTGCTGTATGCAGGAATTAGAATAGCCCTAATCTATGATAAAAAAGGCAGCAAACTAAAAGGATGTTTAAAAATACTTATTTTAAAGAAAATCAAAGTCTACTCCATCAAATTCCCCGATGAGGACAAGGAAGAGGAAGAAGATGAAGAGGACGAAGAGGAACATGAAAAAACCGATATAAAGAAAATCCTGAAACTGGCAAAGCCCTGCTTTGGATACTTCAAGGAATTTCTTGAATCGTTCGTCAAATGCATTCACGTTACAAAACTTGAAAACCATCTTATTTTTGGAATGGACTCCTATGCAGACACCGCTAAATATATAGGGTACATATGGAGCCTACTGATAATCGTAAACAATGCCCATAAGAATGCAAGGCTGACTGCTGAACCGTCATTTAATGGAAGCATTCTTGATGCAAACGGCAACAACCAATTGGACATCAATCTTTTGATGCTGATTCCGCCGACAATCAAACTGATTTCGAAAAAAGAAGTAAGAACATTAATCAAAGGTGTTATAGATGAAAGAAGAAATAAAAAGGATGATGTATAATAGCTTTGATTTTTCACAGGAAATGAAATATCACTTCCATGAGGCATATGGATTTACATTCGTGTTCAAGGAAGAGCTGCTGACCTTTAATGAAATCCCAACATCACTGGAAATCAAGCCTATCGGAATAATTTACGAAGAAAAGGGCGAATATTACCTTGCACCCTTATGTGGGCTGGATAATTTAGATGAAATTGTTAAAGAATATGTGAAAAAGTGTTTGTGAATTCTCTACTCATTAAGGAAGGGGAATGTTTTCACTTTCCACAACAACCTCTACGACAAGAGGTCCGCTCAACTCTTTTGAAAGCACAAGCTCCAAATCTTCAAGGTTATCAACCATTACTGCATCAATTCCATAGCTTGAAGCCAATTTTAGAAAATCCGGATTTTTAAGGCTTATCTGATAAGGCTCCATATCATACATATCCTCTTCCCATTGCCTGATGATTCCGAATTCCGAATTGTTGAGGATAAATACAATGACATCCAGTTTGTTTTCAGCCAAAGTGGCCAGTTCCTGGATATTCATCTGAATGTCGCCGTCCCCATTTATTGTGATGACCCTTTCGCCTGTTGCGATGCTGGCTCCTATAGCTGCCGGCAGACCATAACCCATCGGCGCCATTGCACCCGGAAAGAGGAACTGCCTTGCCTTTAGGGATTTCATGAGAAGTGTTGTCCATGTTGTATGGCTTCCCGCATCCGAAACGATAATGTCGTCTGGAAATCTCTCCAGAATCCTTTTGATGGCCGCCTGAGGTTTCAGGTCATCATCCACACCCTCTATTTCAATGCTGTTGTCGATTTCTAAAATTTCACTTAACCATTCTGCATCGCTGAATTCGATTTGGCTTAGGAAATCCTCAACCTTTCCGTGAATAGGATAATCTCCAACCAGAACATCCTTATTGAGGTTTACATGAATCAGATTTTCCGGGAATTCGGGCAGTGTCCTTTCACTTGCCTTGATGCCCAGTGCAATTATGCAGTCTGAGTTTTCAAATGCGTATTTTGCCCTCGGTGTTGAACGTATCCCTACCATGCCCAGGTTCAGCTCATCGTCTTCTGAAATTATTCCCTTTGCATGGAATGTTGTGGTAACCGGTATTTTATGCTTTTTGGCAATATCTTCTATTTTTTCCTTTTGGGAGATTGCACCGGCTCCTAAGATGAACAATGGCCTTTCGGAAGCATTGATTAATTCCTGCGCATCTGAAATTTTGGACATGTCATCCTCACACAGATAGCACAGGTCAAAGTCGTCAAATTCCTCCTGCAGCAATACGTCTTTTGCCAGATTGATGTGAATCGGACCTTTCGGCATTGTCTTAAGCTCATAGATAGCTGCCCTTAAGACATACATCGCCTCGGTACCGTTGAGAGGATTGTAGGATGCTCTTGTAATATGCTTGAACATTTCAAACTGAGGTGTTGTCTGGAAATGGTCTGATCCCCTGTACTTCAGTTCGTTGTCACCGGTCAAGATTAAAATCGGAACGTTGTCCTTGAATGCTGTGGCAAGGGCCATTGTGCAGTTCAGCGCCCCCGGCGAAGCGGTTGCAATACAAACCCCTATTTTGCCGCTTGCTCTTGTAAAGCCGTCTGCCGCATGTGCTGCAGCCTGCTCGTGCCTTGTGAGGACATGATTGATAGCGGATGTTGACAATGCCTTGTAAAGCGGCATAATCTGCTCGCCCGGAATTCCAAAGACCGTGTCGATTCCTTCCTCTTCAAGGATTTTGACAATTTTATCCGCTACGTTCACTCTTCCGCCTCCTGATAGGAACCGTCATACTCCCCTGATCCTTCAACCGGAAATACAACGGCCTGTGCGATTCTGTCTCCGGACTTTATCCTGTATTCAAAGTCTCCGTGATTGTATATCATGAACATCAATGTTCCATAAAAGCCAGGGTCTCCTACAGCGGTTTGAACTGAGACGAATGACCTTAAAAGGGTTGATCTTGGAAGATAAAGCATGGTGTATCCCTTTGGGATTTTGATTTTCCTTTTAATGCTTGCCAGATAAGCGGTATGGGGCTTTAGAGTATATATGTCCCCTTCCAGCTCCTCGATTTCGGGAAGGTTCTTTTCATTGTCTATAAGTGAGCCTGCACTCTTTTGAATGTATATCTTATCCAGTTCCAAATCAATTCCGGAAGGCTGCACCAAATCAGCGAAATCCGGAAACAGCTTAACAAGTTCTTTTTCACCGAGCATATTATCAAATCCTATTAATAATCTATTTATTCTAAATGATTAATATATTTAAATGGTGATATAATGCCTGTAATAACAATTGGTGGAAACAATGGAATAAGTTTGGAAAATAAAAGAGAAATGGTTAAAAAAGTGTCTGAAGTTGTGGCTGAAGCCTATGACTTGCCTATCGAAGCAATAACCGTACTGGTTCAGGGCTATGATAAGGAAGATATCGGCGTGGCCGGTGAACTGTTGAGTGATAGAGAATAATTAATTTAATAGGGGAGCCACAATGACAAAACTCCCCAAAAGTTCCAAACCAAAAAAGAACTTTGTATTTAATTCAAATTAAATACAATACAATATTAATAATGCAATATATTTATAAGTTTGTTTTTGAAAAAGTATCCTTACCGACCTTTTCAACCAAATCAAGGTCAATCAGCTCATTAACGTTTTTTTCGATTTTTTCTTTGAAATTCCCTGATTTATATCTGATTAATGACTTTTCAATCTCATCTAACGTGGTATTGGCGGATATTGCATCATAGACGCTTTGCTGGAACGGAGTTAGGCTAAAAATGATTTCATTTAAAGGCGATGAAACGTCGCTGGCAAATGACCATGCATCATCCCTTGCCCTGACGCTGAATCGCTCTTCAAGCTCCTCGATTTTATCCGTGAGCAAATCAAGATGAGGATAGCTTGCAAGGCCGTATTTCTGCTTATAGATTTTTGACAGGAATTCCTCATAAGCTTTATCCAAATCAATATCATCTGTTGTGGAGGAATCGAGAACATAAGCAGCATCGTCGATTACACTTATGACCTTATAGGTATCAGTTTCCTCATCGAATTCAATTTCCTTGAGTTCATTTATGTTCCAGTTGTTATCAAGAAGGAAATTCCTCACGAACTGGGCATCCTCAAGCCTGTCATAGTATCCGAATATGTAATCGTCACCGAAAATCTGCTTTTTGATTACGAATGTGTCAAAGACCTTTGTGATGTTGAGCCCATACCTTGAATTGTTGGGATTTCTCCTGTAGCGCTTAATCAATCTTTCTATAGTCTCGTCTGATGGTTTTTCCTTGTATTTTGCAATCACAAAAATCTTCTCATCCAAAACGGACAAAACCATATAGTTGCCGTCATTTTCAATGGTTTTTGGAAGCTTTGACAAATCCCAGTCATTTTCTGCTAAAAAGTCCCTTATGAAAACGGCATCGTCCAGATTGTTAGTTTTGCCGTAGGTTCTGGAGCCTTTGACGATTGAAAAGGAGTTTTTGTTTTTTCGAATGTATTTCTCGCTCATCAATAAGATATTGATTTTTAATTTAAAAATAGTTTAAGAAAAAATAAAAAAATAATAGAGAAATTAATCTCTATCTTTTAACTTTAAGGTATTTTTTGACTGTGTCGCCTTTGTAAGTTACTGCATAGATGTATTTGGTTTTAACCCTAAACTTGTTAATGGCAGATTTCTTAATGGTAAATGTGGCAACACCTTTTTTGGAGGTTCTTACCTTGTATTTCTTACCATTTACCTTAAGAGTGACTTTCTTGTTTTTGAGGTATTTGCCGTTAACCTTGTACAGTTTTGCAGTAATGGTCCATTTGCGGGCAGACTTTTTAACTTTAAGGCTTTTGATTTTGATGAAGTGCTTTACAGTCAGTGTGTTGGTAACGTTAGCTCCAAGAGCGTAAGCTGAAAGCTTGTAGGTTCCTAAACTACCGGTTATGGTGTAAGTAGCTACACCGCTTTCGTTAGTGACAACATCAGCGACTTTAACACCGTCAATTTCAATGGTTACGTTTTCGCCGACTGCCAATTCCCCATCCTTGTTATAAACTGTTATGGTGTAATCGGCCTTGTTGAGGTGGCGGATTGTGATATCGTTGGCTTTCAATACCGGATCGAACACTTTGGTTACGTTGAATGAAGTGCTGTTTTGGGCCGGTTTGAAGAACTGGCTACCTTCAAAGACGGCAATTACGGAGTAGTTGCCTTTTGTCAGATTGTCAACAGTAGCGTTTCCTTTACCGTTTGTGACACTTACAGTCATGTTTACGTCTCCAACGCTTAGTAAAACGTCGCCTGTGATTTCCTCATCGGTTTCGATTTCGATAACTACAGGAGAGCCTTCTTCAATGTCTGCCGCCTTAACGATTAAGGCAGTATCCTGAACCTTTTTGACTTCAAATGTTGCGTTTTTGGTTGCATTGGTGTGGATTTGGTCTCCCTCGTAGGCAACGACAACATCATATGTTCCTTCGCTCAAGCCGGAAACGGTTAAAGAGGTAACATTGTCTGTGATTTCTGCTGTGTAGGTCTTGTTGGCTACGGTAATGTTTACCTCACCGGATTCTGCATACGGAATTTCCACCTTGATTACGGCATCTTCGCCTTCTGCTATTGTTTCGACATCAACAGTCATGTTTGTGTAGGCTACAACATAGCATGGAGCCCCAACTTCAATATTGTATGTGTATTCAGTGTCATTTTCACCTTCAAAGACTGCTGTGATTATATAAGCGCCTGGGGTGAGCTTATCGAATGTGTAGTTGAATGTGTCATTGACGCAAGTGATATTCGCTACAACTTCACCATCCAATTTGATGGTCAGGTTACCTGTTGCATTAGGCAATTCGAAGTAGAGATATGCACTTTCATTCTCCATCACTGACCTTGGAGATTCGAATTTAGGTCCGACACTGAATGGGAATGAAACTGTCTCGTAAGGTCCGTAATCATCACCAGTGTATTTTAAAACTGTGAAATATTTTCCAGGCTCCAATATGTCAAATGTAATGTTTGCAGTTCCGTTTTCAAAAGTAGCGTTTATGGATTGAAGAACAGTATCCAAATCATCAGCATAGATTGTTCCGCTTAAAATTCCGCTTGCATCTTCAGGCAATGTCATGGATGCGCAAGGATTTTCATCATAGTTCACATTTGTTGGAGTAATCTCCTCAATCGGATAGACATATACATAATCGTCTGCACATGATAAGTTATATGCAGAATTTGATGTATCGTCGCATTCGAACTGGGCAGATACCCAATGGTCACCTAAACCTATAGGATAGAGATAAACGCCATCTGAAGCGCTTCCGTCAATTGCAATCTTATATGCGTCCGCTTTTGATTCACTGTCTTTCCAGATGTATAAAGTGCCGCAGACACCTTCAGGCAATATCATTTTAACAGTTGCGTTTCCTACAGCCACCAATCCTTCAATTTCGATTTTCGGATAGACTGTAATGTTTGCGGTTACAGTATCAAATATGTAGTCGTCACCTTTATAAGAAGCTTCAACTTCATAAATTCCAGGATCAAGGTCGGACAATGATACTGATGCCTTGCCATCTTCAAAGACTTCATTGTAGACTGTCTTGCTGGAGCCTTGGGAAATCTTAACGACAAATTTGCCTTTTGCATCCTTTAACTCCAAAGTGATGTTGCTGTCGCTTTGATACGGAACCTCTTCCGGAATATCTAAAAGATATATGGCAGTGAAAGTATCCTCCACAGTAATTGGATAATATTTGTCGTCCCCAGGGTATGAAATTACCATAGGGAAATGTCCTGCCTTATTTAGTGAAGATATGTCCGCATATAAATATTCAAAATCATCCTCAACCCCTTTCATGACATCATACCTTACACCATCGATTGTAACGTTCAAGTTGGTGTAGTTGATGTCTGCTGGAGCATCGATTAATAGTTCTTTAGTGTATCCTATGTCTCCATAATTGAAAACTGCCCTTAGTGAATATGTGAAATTAATCACGCCGGTAGCATTTGAAGACTTGTATTTTCCGTCACCTGAATATACCAAAGTGACGTTGCGGACTCCCAAAGAGGCATTATATAAATTAATGGTATCAAATTCAATTCCGCTTTCATACGGATGCACCAGCAATTCTTCCCCGTCAATGAATACGGTGATGTTGCCTGCTGCATCTGAAGGCAGATAAGCTTTCACATAATCCCAATTGACATCAAATTCCTCAGGATACTCGAAAATACTCACAATTTCAAAGTCCTTCTCAACAATTAAAGGACTTTGCAGACCTTCCTCAATATAACTTGCAGTCAATGTATAATTGCCTATTGGAAAATCTCTTGTATCTACATCATAAACGTCATAGTCTCTTGCATTCGCAGTTAAATTTTCCCCGTCAACTGAAAAAGTCATGTTGCCGGTTGCGTTTTCGTCAATTATCATCCACACGGTAGTCATAGTCCCAACGCGTGAATCATCAACATTCATTGAAAACTCTGTCACATGGGTTTGGGTATCCTGTGAAGAGTCATTTTCATTGGAAACGACGGGGTCTCCATCGGGAACAACTTCCCCCGAATCCTCATCCGCCGTTATGTCGCTTGTATCATCACTAGCGCTAACTGCTCCTAGCGTTAAAACGACCAGTAGAAATATACAAACTAAACTTAATTTATTAAACTTCATAATTACACTCCCTCGAATAAATATATTCAAGTCTATACACTTGATATATTTAATATATTATAATATATAAATTAATGCTTAAATTTCAAAAAATAGAATTTTAAGGGGTTATTTTTGGAAAATGTGTAATGTTTGGATTTAAAAAAAATAAGAAAAAATAAGGAATTCAATCCCTATTTTTTGACTTTAACTTTAACTTTAACAGTGTCTTTTTTGTAGGTAGCTTGGTATTTGACCTTTTTGCCTACTTTGAGATTTTTCAAGTATTTTGCTTTAACGGTAAGTTTAGCAACACCTTTTTTATTGGTTTTTACTTTTTTGAATTTCTTACCGTTGAACCTGAAAGTGACTTTTACCTTTTTGAGGTATTTGCCGTTGACCTTCTTGAGGGTTGCGGTCAATACAATCTTTTTAGCTGACCTTTTGACTTTAACCTTCTTAAGTTTCAAGACGTGTTTTACGGTTAATTTAGATGAACCGGATACGCCTAAAGCTTCTGCAACAACTGTGTATGTTCCAGGTATTTGAGTTATATCAAATGCAGCAGTACCGTTTTCATCTGTTTTTACATTGGCAAACAGGGCACCATTGACTTTAAATGCAACATCAGCGTTTGCTGCTGCTTTGCCGTCATCACCGTATACAGTTACCTGGTATTTTCCACCAGCAAGGTATAATGCTTTTACGTTGGCTGCTTCGATTCTTGGGTCAACTTTGACTGTAGCATTTTCTGTTTTGGTGATTGGTGCATATTTGTCATCACCGGAATATGTTACGACTGCCTCATAATCACCTGCAGGCAAATCGGTGACTTCAACTGTTGCCTTACCGTCTTTCAACTCTTTGGTTACTGTCTTATTGCCTACTGTTACTGTCAGATTACCGGTTGCATCGCTAGGTAGCTCAATTGAGTAGGTTGGATTGTTGGAGCCGGAATTGTCATCTTGAGCAAACGGATCAACTGCAGGGTCCAGCTCAACTTTGCTTACTTGTATTAGTGCAGTCTTTTTAGCTGCCCTGAAGTATTTGTCTCCAGCGAAATTGACTGTGACTGTGTGGTTTCCTACAGCCAGATTGGACATGGTGTAGGTAGCCTTGCCGTCTTTAATTGTGACTTCTTTTCCGTCGACAGTGACTTTACCGGTTGCATCCTTGTTGATTTGAATGCTGACAGTAGCGTTTTCACCAACCTTGATGGCATCTCCTGTCACTTTCAGTCCTGCATCTCTTTTAGGTATGACCTCAATATTTTTATAAATAAGTGCTTCAGCGAAGTTGTCATCACCAGTATAATTTCCTTTAATGGTTAAATCACCGGCAACCAGGTCTTTGACTGTTATGACTGCTTTACCGTCAGTTAAATTGTATTTTTCACCGTTTACAATAACGCTTCCGGTTGCTCCCGGAATTTCGATGGTTACGCTTACCTCATCGCCTTCAACGGCTTCACCATAGGTAATGTTGATTGCAGGGGTTGATCTTTCTTTTTCACCTGAAAATACCCACCATTCATGATATTCAATATCTCCACTATCCTCATCGTAATAATCCACGAAAAGCATGTAGTATTCATCACCGATGTATCTGAATGTAATTACGTGTTCGTCACCGTATAGATTGGATATTGCTGCAGATACTTTGCCGTCAACAACATCACATGTTAAATTCAAATCACCGTCGACATAGATTGCCACCTGTCCTTTTGCGCCAGGCAATTCGATTTCTATTGTGCAGTCTTCATCTTCACTTACAAGCTCATCATAGACCTCCATTTCAGGAAGCAATTTGATGGTTTGCCAGAACTCGTCATACTCGTCATAGTCATCACCGTCGTAATATGCATGAATACGGTTATATCCTAACGGCAAATCGGTCAAGTCGATTTCTGCAAATCCGTCATCGAGAGCAGCAGTCTTGTAGACCTCACCATTGTTTTCGACAATCAGGTTGCCGCTTGCATCCTCAGGCATTGATAGGGATACTGATTCCAATTTCTCATCTTCATCATCCTCATCATCATCATCTGAATAGGAACCGACAATCGCAAAACCTCCGATGTCTATTGTAACTGTAATTTCGTCTGCAGTGTAGTTTCCATATCCGCTATATTTGACAGTGACAGGATATGAATTATCCCTTTCCAGGTCTTCAAGTGATACGCATGCACGGCCCTCTTCAACGTCGGCTTCGTATTCTTTATCATCAACAATTACTGTAACGTTTCCGTATGCATCTTCAGGCAATTCAATGAATAAATCATATGATTTTGAATAAGGTGAATAATAATCTTCTCCTGCGAAATATGCTCTGAACGGATAGCTTACATAAAAGGAACCTGATAAGGTTATGCCGTCATGCTCATCGTCGCCGGCATAGACCAATTTGTAGTCATAGGTTTCATATAACTTTAAATCCAATTCGATTTCGCATTGACCATAATCCAAATCACCTTGATAAACTTTAGTTCCGTTAAGATAGAAGGTTACCTTACCTTCGTATTGATAACCTAAATCTATAAAGATATTGTAATCAGGGGTGACGACATCAGGAATATTTGCGAAACTTACTTCAAAAGTGCCGCTTACTGAGGTTGGCAGATAATAGCTGCCTTGTGAATATTTAAGTTCCCATGTGTGGTTTCCAAAGCTTAAACTGCCATATCCTACCTCAAAGTCATCGCCATAATCATTTAATTCACAATCCCCTTTCCATTCACCGTCGACAAAGAACTCCAAGAGTCCGTCAATGCCGTCCGGAAGGTTGTTAGGACGGTAATCTAAAAAGTTATCATCTTCATAATATTTAACCAGGACTTCAGGTATGTCCACCTCTATTTCCCAGTTAGGGTCTACATCATCTACACGAATGTAATAATACTTGGTTAATGAATCATATTCCTCTGAATAATCGACAGAAAGGGCGTAAGTTCCTATTTCCAAATCATCAGGCAATTCCACTTCCACAACGCCTTTTGCTTTGTTGGCATATATTTCGCAAATAAATTCATCAGGCTCTAAGTAATCTTCATCATCAATAGCAGTATAAATTGAGACGGTTAAATCGCCCAAAGCATCGCTAGGGGATGTGACAATTACTTTATATGGATCTTCAGATTCTGTCCAGATTCCTTTAGGATAATTCACATCTGGAATAACATATCTACCTAGTTCTTCATCAACAACCCCATAATCTTCTCCGTCATATGTGACAAATAATTCATAAGTGCCTAATGCCCAGGTTGATATAGGAATTTGTGCTTTACCATCAACCAAAGCAACACTTGCAATTTCATCACCAATTACATAATCTTCCCCGTCGTATTCATAGGCATAAACTTTCAAATTGCCTTTAGCATCTTTAGGCAATGTGATGTTGATATTTGCACCTGAATTATAAGCTATGTAATATTCTTCAGGAACGTTAATTCTACCCATAACCTCAAAAATATAATTAACAGTCTTTTTAGGGTATTTGCTGTCTTCATAAGTGAAGGTCAAGTTATTTTCACCGCATTTCAAATCACTGAAATCATAATATGCATTACCGTCATCAAGTTCAATGACGTACTCCTGACCATTGGCTATTAAAGTCACGTTTTCACAGGCATCCGCAGGAAGGTATATGTCAAAAGTCAACTCGTCGCCATAATAGATTGTATTGTCATCATCTATTTCATTATTATTAACATCAAATAGATAACCATCTACGACAAAAGATCCTTTTTTGGTGAAATTCTCCCAGTTTTCATCGCCACTATAGGTTATAGTATAATCATACTCGCCAAAGTCCAGCCCATCCAACGGAACATTAAAACTAATTGAATAGTGGTCTTCATCCTCATTATATACTGCATCTCTTATGGATTCTTTGTAGAACTCTTCACCGTTGATTAAGACTGTCAGGTCACCTTCCAAATCTTTTGCAATATAGCAGAGGATTCTGTCATTATACCAGTCCCCTAAAGTTACGTTTTCAGGAACAGTGACCTTGAAGTAGTAATATTCGAATTGGTCCTCGTATGTAAAGCCGTTATGCCCATCATCTCCACTATATATGAATTTAAGGTCGTGGATACCATAAGTCAGATCCAGGGTTGACAAGTCAAATTCTATGTCATCATAATCAACAGTTCCGCTGTTGACTTCATCACCATCTACCAAAATGGAATAGTCCCCTTCTGCATAAAAAGATATTCTAAAATTGAAATCGTCATAATATTCCTCATATGAATATTCAGGACCTGCCCGGACATCCGGAAGATATGGGTCCTCATATTCAACATCTTCTTTTTCATCATCACTTAAAATTTCCCCGCCAATATCATCATCCGTTATGATATCAGCATCATCTACACTCAATTCAAGTGAATCTTGTGTTTCATTTGCTGTTAGCTCATCCGTTGCGCTAACAGCCCCTAAGGTCATAACAGCCAGCAATAATAAGCTGACTATCATTATTTTACTAATCTTCAAAATAATAACCTCTTGATAAATTTTATATTCTGTTTGAATACAGTTATTAGTTTGTTTAAAATCCTATAAATAATTTGATATTGAATTCGAATGAATTGATATTGATTTTAAAAAAATCTAAATTTTGACTGGCGAATGTCAAAAATTATACTAGAAATATTCAGTGAAGTCATTAAAAGTGTATACATTTTATAATTTGGCAATTAAAGTTGAAAGTTCATATAAAAATTACCGTTAAAAATGGATGATGATAGAAAAAATTGTTTGAAATTTTAAAATGAAAGCTTAATGAAATGGGATGCATTAAAGAGAATGAATTTAAATTGATTGTAAGTTTAAATTTAAAAAAAATAGAATAAAAGAGTTTTATAAACTCTTTTAGATTAATCCAAGTTTTTTGGCAGTCTTTTCGTCAACTTTTCCAGTTACCTTCAAGGTCTTGTCGTTTTGGAACTCTTTTACTGACCTTTCGGTGCAGCTTTCAAATATTCCGTCAACCATAAGGTAGCGACCCTTGTATGAAAGGTAGTATCCGTTGTTTTTAAGTGCTCTTTGGATTTTTTTGACTGTTTTTTTGTCCTTGCTTCCTCTGGATACTGTTTTCCATCCCGGTTTGACCTTGATTTTTACCTTTTTGCTGGCTTTGGTGTAGTTTTCATTGCCCTTGAATTTGATTTTAGCCTTGTAAATTCCTTTTTTGTTCAGTTTTTTGAGCTTGAAGGTTGCCACACCTTTGGAGTTGGTTTTTGCCTTGTATGTTTTGCCGTTGACCTTCAAGTAGACTTTAACGTTTGCGATTGCTTTTCCGTTTTTGTCTTTAAGCTTGATTTTGTATTTTTTGTTTTTTGTAGTTGTCTTGAAGGTTTTCTTTTTGGCTTTTATTTTTGAGGTTAGCTTTTTAACGGTTATGTTGACGGATGATTCTGTGTCTGCGTATTTTTCAGTACCTGTGAATTTCACGGTTATGATTGCTGATCCGCTGGCCAGGGCTGTGATTTCGCCTGTGATTGGATTGACCTTGACCACATCCGGATTGCTGCTTTCAAAGCTAACGTTTCCTTGAGCGTTTTCAGGTGTTAGGCTATAGGTTATGTTGGCCATATCACCGATGAAAACTTCCAGAGTTTCATTTGCAACAATTTCAGTTCTGATTTTCTTGACTTTGACTTTGATTGCTGCGCTTCCTTCATACGCTCCATTGCCGTCGACACTTACTGTGATTGTAGCATTTCCAAGACCTACCGCTGTTACGACACCGTCCTTGACTGTTGCAACTGACTCGTCGCTTGATGTGTATGTCACATTCAATCCTTCAGGATTTGTTGTAACTTCAAAAGCGGCTTTTTCATCAATGCCAAGCTCCAAATCACTGACATTGACGTTCACTTCAGCCTCATTAATGGCAACATTAACAGTTATTGTCCTGTTTTCGGCTGAGGCATATTTGCCGTTTCCTGCAAATGACACTGTAATTGCTGCTGTACCTTCAACCAATGCAATAATCTTTCCGTTTTCCACTTTCACAACACTTTCATCGCTTGATGTGTAGGTTAGGTTTCCTGCCCCAGCCGGGGTCAATGCGGCTCCGGTTTCGGTTTCCTCTGTGGCTTTGAGGTCAACTGTTTCATTGGCAATGCTGATTTCAGTTGCAATCTTGCTAACTTTGACATTGATTGCAGTTGAGTTTTCAGCATATACTCCGTCTCCTCCAACGCTTACTGTGATTGTTGCATTTCCTGAGCCAACTGCAGTTACGACACCATCTTTAACAGTTGCAACGGACTCATCGCTTGATGCGTATGTAACATTCAATCCTTCCGGTGTTGTAGCAACATTAACGGTAGCTTTTTCATCAACATTCAACTCCAAATCACTGACATTAACGTTCACTTCAGCTTCATTAAGGGCAACTGTAACAGTTATTGTCCTGTTTTCAGCTGAGGCATATTTGCCGTTTCCTGCAAATGACACTGTAATTGTTGCTGTACCTTCAGCCAGTGCAATGACATTTCCGTTTTCAACTTTTGCAACGCTCTCGTCACTTGAAGCGTAGGCCAAATCACCTGCATCGGCGGGAGTGAGTTCACATCCGGCTGGAGTTTCCTCATTGACTTTTAAAGAAATGGTCTCATTGGCAACACTAATCTGTGTAGGGATTTTCTCAACGCTTACGGAGACTGCTGTTGAGTTAATGGAATAGGTTACATTGTCTCCCACGCTAACGGTAATGACTGCATTTCCTTCACCTACGGCAGTTACAACGCCGTCTTTAACGGTTGCAACGGATTCATTGTCTGATTTATAGGAAACGTTCAAACCGTCAGGAACAGTTGAAGAACCGATGGTGAATTCATCATCGACATACAAGTTTAAAGTTTCGTTATTGACAGTGACGCTGGCATCGTTTAAAGCGACAGTGACTTTAATTGTCCTGTTTTCACAAGCAGCATACCTGTCGTTTCCTGCAAATGATACTGTAACGTCGGCAACGCCCGCAGCTACAGCAGTGAATCTGCCGTCGGCATCGACACGGATGACACTTTCATTGCCTGATGCATATGAGAGATTTCCCGCATCGGCAGGACTTAATGAAGCGTCAATATCTCCACTATCGCCAACCCTCAAATCAAGGGAAGTATCATTGACTGTGATTTCAGCTGGAGCCTTTTTAACTGTGAAATCGGCCTTTGCAGTTGCATTTAAGAAATTCTCATCACCAGAATAGACAACAATTACACTATATTCACCAGGTTCAATCAGCTCATCCAATATGATGCTCTTGTTTAATCTTTTATCTGCAAAGGAATAACTGTATCTTGTGCCGTTTAAGGTTATGTTGACTGTTCCTGTCGCATTATCATTATATTTCAGCAGGAGTGAAGCATATTCGCCGTAGCTGATGTTTTGAACTGCAAGAGACAATTCAGGATCTGCATTAACATGTTTCAGCACAATGGTGTATTGCGCATTTTCTATTGAAGCAGTAACGCTGTGGGTTTTGCCTCCGGCTGAGGTATAGGTGACTGCATCATCCAAACCGATGATGGACCTGTCGACGTCACCGTCGGCAGAAGCGACTGAGAGATTAACCGGATTTAAGCGGGCATTGTCATAGGATGAACTTCCGTTGAATGAATATAATTTGAAGGTGATGTCTGATGAACCGAAAGCAGAAACGGCATCAGGCACGGCAGTTGCGTTTAAAAACAGCCAGTCATCCATCAATACATTGAATACCTCTTCAGGTCTTTCGTTGTAATTGGAAGCATTATTTCCAAACCAGGAATCTGTCACATTAACGGGATTGCGATGACTGTAGATGCTATAGTTGCCTTTATTGTTCAGGAAAATGGAATCGTGAATGGTGACATTGCTTAATATCAGATAGAAGTAGTTTGCACTGCCCGTCTTTGCTGCGTTGGCGATGAAATTTCCAGACAAACTAACGTTATATAATCTCATGAAGAACCAGTTTGCACCGCCGCCATTATCATTTCCATTACCCTCTGCGGTGTTAGATATGAAATTTCCAGATATGCTAACATCCCGTAATGTATTCCAGAAGTAGTTTGCACCGCCTCCGCAATAATTATCACTGCCTTTTGCGGAGTTATTGGTAAAGTTTCCGGACAAACTAACATTGCCTAATTCTCCGGAGAAGAAGTTTGCACCACCACCAAAGTTTGCTATGTTATTAGTGAAGTTTCCGGACAAGCTGACATTGGTTAATCTGCTGAAGCCGTTTGCACCCCCAGCAAATCCTGCTGTATTATTAATAAAGTTTCCGGACAAAGTAACATTACTTGATGTGGCAAGAAAAGCATTTGCACCGCCAACATAGATTGCTGTGTTATTAATAAAGTTTCCGGAGAAACTAACATTGCCTAATTTTCCCACGAAGCAGTTTGCACCACCATACATAAGATTTGCTGTGTTATCACTGAAGTTTCCGGACAAACTAACATTGCCCAATGTGCCATTGAAGTAGTTTGCACCACCACCAAAGTTTGCTATGTTATTAGTGAAGTTTCCGGACAAACTAACATTGCCCAATGCCCCGGCGAAGAAGTTTGCACCGCCACCATCATAATCGCTAGTACTTTCTGCTGTGTTAGCGATGAAGTTTCCAGACAAACTGACATTATCCAATGCATCATTGAAATAATTTGCACCACCACAATCCTTTGCTGTGTTATTAGTGAAGTTTCCGGATAAACTGACATTATTCAATGTATCCCAAAAGTAGTTTGCACCACCATCAAGGTTTACAGTGTTATCTCTGAAGTTTCCGGACAAATTGACATTA